>NZ_AHMN02000005.1:37500-337500 GCF_000243695.2 Leptospira kirschneri serovar Cynopteri str. 3522 CT
CAGGGTTCATTACGACCCCGCGAACACTAGGGCGTTTTCCAAGCCAACGAGATCTTCCCGCTTTTCCGATGGAAACCAGATTATGATCTTTATTACTACAAATTCCAATTGTCGCATAACAATTCTCGTGAACTTTACGTACTTCGGAAGAAGGAAGTTTTAAAAGAATGTATTCTCCGTCGCGACCTGCGATCGTTCCGAAAGAACCAGCAGTTCTTGCGATTTGTCCACCTTTTCCAATTTGTAATTCTACGTTATGCACGTTTGTACCTGGTGGAATTTTTCCGATCGGCATTGCGTTTCCGATTTTAATTTCGGAACCTACTCCGGACTGAACCGTATCACCCACTTTGATTCCGTCTGGAGCGAGAATATAAGAATACTCTCCGTCCTTGTAACAGATCAAAGAGATGAATGCGGAACGGTTCGGATCATATTCTAAACTTTTTACGACCGCTGGGATGTTTTCTTTTCTACGTTTAAAATCGATGATACGGTATTTTCTTTTTACACGACCACCTTTGTGACGAACGGAAATTTTTCCACCGTCCCCTCTTCCCGCTTTATAGTTGAGGGTGAGAGTTAAAGGTTTGTACGGTTGTGTTTCCGTAATCTCTTTGAAATCCAGAACGGATTTATAGCGGCTTGCGGAAGTTACGGGTTTAAATTTTTTGATTCCCATTTTTTATGCTTCCTTTGCGAAATCAATGCTCGCGCCGTCACGAAAAGTCACTACCGCTTTTTTCCAATGCGGGCGAGGAGCGGGTATGTTTCTGAAACGTTTAATTTTTCCTCTATAAACTTGAACGTTTACAGAAGAAGGAGTTACTTTGAAAATCTTTTTGAACGCTTCTTTAATCAGAGTTTTGTTTGCATCGATATGAACCTTTACTGTGTATTTCACCATTCTGGTTCCTTTTTTGCTATTGGCTCCGATCGTTTCTAGATCTTGAGACTTTTCAGTAACTATGGGTGTAAGAATTACGTCTTGGAGATTCATTTCTTTGCTCCATACTGAGTAAGCATCTCATTCAAAGCGGCTTCGGTGATCACCAAATTGCGGTTATATAGAATGTCTCTACAGGAGATTCTTTTGGAATTAATATATTTCACGGTAGGAATATTTCGAACGGATTTTTTAAGAAAATCATTCTCACCTTGAACTAAAAGTCCAATTACTCCGGTATTTTTTAAATTCATATTTTTGAATATAGAATCAAATGCCTTCGTATTATATTCTTTTGGATCCAGATCCTCGAGCACTTTCACGGCAGAAGCTTGTGCCTTTTTTCCTAAAATAGAAAGTACAGCTCTGTGTTTGAGTTTAGAAGAAACCTTGTAAGAATAGTCTCTTTTTTGAGGACCGTGAACCGTTCCCCCACCAACCCAATGAGGAGCGCGAGTGGAACCTTGTCTAGCACGTCCGGTCCCTTTTTGAGACCAAGGCTTTTTACCACCACCGCGAACTTCCGATCTGGTTTTCGTTGCGTGGTTACCTGAACGCAGATTCGCATTCTCAGATTTAATCGCTTCGTAAATGGAAGCTACGCTGAGTTTGCTTTCAAAAAGTGCGGAAGGAAGTTCGATTTCAGAAATGAGTTGTCCTTCTTTAGAATACTTCTGTGCTTTCATGTCTATCCCGGATAATTTTAGATCTTTTCGATCGTGATGACCGTATTTGCCGTACCGGGCACCGCCCCGCTTACAAACAATAAATTCTTTTCTTCGTTAATCCGGACTACTTTCAAATTCCGGACTGTAGTTTTTTGGGAGCCGGTTCTTCCGGGAAGCTTAACGCCTTTAAAAACCCGAGAAGGTGTAGAGTTTGCTCCCATGGAACCTGGATGTCTGTGGAAACGAGAACCGTGAGCACCCGGCCCGCCAGCGTGTCCGTGGCGTTTTACAACCCCTTGGTATCCTCTTCCTTTGCTAATTCCGGTAACTTTTACTACATCAGAAACAGCAAAAACATCCTGAATTTTCAGAACGCCACCTGCTACAGGGGTATCTCCGAAATCTCGAAATTCTCTCAAAACCTTCTTTGGACCTAGACTCGCTTTTGCGAGATGGGTTTTTTCAGCCTTTGAGATCTGAAATTCTTTTATATCTTGGAATGCTAATTGAATTGCTTCGTATCCGTCGTTTTCAACAGATTTGACTTGAGAAACGGCACAGGGACCGACTTCCAACACGGTTACAGGAATGATGTTTCCCTGTTCGTCAAAGATCTGAGACATTCCAACTTTTTTACCGATTAATCCCTTTGCCATTTTCCTTACCTTCAGGATTTGATATCTACGGATACCCCTGCAGGAAGCTGAAGTTTCATAAGAGCTTCTACAGTGTCTTCGTTTGTATCCAGAATATCGATGAGCCGTTTGTGTGTTTTTAATTCAAACTGCTCTCTAGATTTTTTGTTCACGTGCGGAGAACGCAGAACCGTATAAATCTCTTTCTTAGTAGGAAGAGGGATCGGGCCGGAAACAGTAGCTCCGGTCCGTTTTGCAGTTGCTACGATCTCATAAGTCGATTGATCAATCAACCTATGGTCGAACGCTTTCAGTTTTACTCTAATTTTTTGTCCGGCCATTTTCAGAGAGCTCTTACTCGGTGATTTCCGCGACAACGCCGGATCCGATGGTTCTTCCGCCTTCGCGAATTGCGAACTTGAGACCTTTGTCCATTGCGATCGGGCTAATCAATTCAACCGTCAGAGAAACGTTATCACCAGGCATAACCATTTCAACACCGTTAGGAAGGTTACAAACTCCGGTAACGTCAGTTGTTCTGAAATAGAACTGAGGACGGTAGTTATTGATGAATGGAGTATGACGTCCACCTTCATCCTTAGTTAATACGTAAACCTCAGCGGCAAACTTTTTGTGAGGAGTAATAGAGCCCGGCTTTGCGAGAACTTGTCCTCTTTCGATATCTTCTTTTTTAGTTCCACGAAGAAGAGCACCTATGTTGTCACCAGCTTCCGCTTGATCGAGAAGTTTTCTGAACATTTCAATACCGGTAACGACCGTTTTAGTAGTCGGACGAATTCCGATGATTTCCACTTCATCGTTTACTTTCAGAACACCTTGTTCCACTCTTCCTGTTGCAACGGTTCCACGACCTGTGATCGAGAAAACGTCTTCTACTGGCATAAGGAAAGGTTTATCGGTTACACGTTTTGGATTTGGAACGAAAGTATCCAGAGCTTCCATCAATTTGAGAATCGCAGGCATCCCGATTTCAGATTCATCGCCTTCAAGTGCTTTTACTGCAGAACCATGAACGATAGGAGTTGTATCTCCTGGGAAGTTATACTTGTTGAGAAGCTCACGAACGTCCATCTCAACCATTTCGATCATTTCAGCTCTTTCATCAGCAGCAAGCGCATCTGCTTTATTGATGAATACGATCACATAAGGAACACCTACCTGACGAGCAAGAAGGATATGTTCTTTTGTCTGTGGCATTGGTCCGTCAGTCGCGGATACTACGAGAATCGCCGCGTCCATCTGAGCCGCACCAGTGATCATGTTTTTTACATAGTCTGCGTGACCAGGACAGTCTACGTGTGCGTAGTGACGATTTGCAGTTTCATATTCTTGGTGAGAAGTAGCAATGGTGATTCCACGAGCTTTTTCTTCCGGAGCGTTATCAATTTGGTCATAAGCAACGGCCTTGTTTTTACCACCAATCGCTTTTGCAAGTGTAGTAGTAATTGCTGCCGTCAGGGTTGTTTTACCGTGATCTACGTGACCAATTGTTCCAACGTTTAAGTGAGGTTTAGACCTATCAAACTTTTCTTTAGCCATAGTGACTTTTTAATCTCCTTACTTTTGAACGAACCCTAACGGGAATCGACTTATGTAATTACGTAATAGTGTTCAGGGTCAAAGAGGGAGTCTAAAGACAGAACACCCCTTCCCTGTGTCATATTTCTAAGAACGCCTGCAAAGCCAAGCAAGTTTTCCGTAGAAGCACTTGCACGCACAAGCGACTTGCCATCACCGATTGGATTTACTTCCTGAATCTTTGCACTTCTCTTAGAAAGAGAACCAAGCACATCGCCTAACGACGAATCTGGTATCAAGATCTCCAAATGCGAAATGGGACCAACTAATTCCGTGTTTCCCGAAATTATGTCCTTTAAACCCTTGATGACGGCTACTTTTACAAGGGAAGAAACATCTATAGATTTATCCGGAGGATCGTAACGATGAACGATCAAATCCAAGCCGAGAATTTCTTCTCCCTTGGTTCCCTTTACCACTACTTCATAAAATGCTGATGTAATGGCTTCTTTTAGAGTTTCAGTAATCTTAGTTTCAAACCGCACTTCTCTGGAAAAGCTGTTAGAGCTGACCAAAGAGGCGTGCACCAGTCCGCTTGAGATTTTTTGATCAAACGCGGTATGCTGAAATTCACCCTGTCGGGCCATTTTTTTCCAGAGCTCAAACCTTGCAACTTTAATACTACTTACGTTGAATGTATTGGGAAAGAATTCTTTGAGTCGTGATAGAGAAACTTCCAAATGCAATTCCCCCAATCCGGAAAGTTGAATCTGCCCCGTTTCAGAAAGTATTTTGGTTTCCAATCCTTCATCCAACCAAACGAGAGTTTGAAGCGAATCCCAAAGGGAATCTCTATGTTCTGCAGTTTCCGACTCAAGTATTATCTGAAATTGTTTTCGAACGGGGGGAAGTTCCGACTTATAACTATTTTGTGGAGTTGAATAGAGTATTTCTCCCGGTTTAAGAAATTCTAGTCCGGTCGTAACAACGATCTCTTTGGGTCGGGCTTGGGAAGTTTCTTCAAATTCTCGCGCGGAAAGTAGATAAAAAGTTTCCAATTGTGCCTTGCCAGCCGCGGAATAAAAATGAGAATTTTGTGGGAACTCCCGCATTGGTTGAATATAAACGATTTTACCTAGATCGGGATGTAATTCCCGCTTGAATACAATTCCTAATTCCTCTTTAGGTCGTAACTCCGGCCGAAACGTTTTAGACAGAAGTTCTAAAACAGCAAGAAGTTCACGCACCCCATCTCCTCGTAAGGCGGCTCCGCCAAAAACAGGAAAAAATTCCTCCTTCCAAAATCCTTCTGCAAATCCTTCCCGAGCCAGTTCCGACAAAGAATCTGGATGTTTTAAATATCGTTCGGAAAGTTTTTCGTCCCATTCTAAAAGTGGTAAAAGTTCTTGGTCGAGACCATCCTCTTTTAAAAGAGAACAAACTTCTCCTTCTTTCCAGAGTAGAATCGGTTCTTTTCCTAAGACCGCTTCTAAATCTACAAGTGAATCCGTAATATCGACTCCGATTCGATCGAGTTTATTTAGGAAAAATAAAATTGGAATCTTTCTTTTTCGAAGCCATTCCACATTTTGTAACGTTTGAGACTTGAGGCCTTCAAACGCATCTATAAGAACGATTCCTAGATCTGCTACGATTAAAGAAGCGTTAGTTTGACTTTGAAAATCAAGATGCCCAGGATTATCCAAAAATTGAAACAGTACCCTCGAATCTTTTTCATTCGGCCAAAAGACTCGAGCCAGTGTGGATTGAATCGATATTCCTCGTTCAATTTCCTCTTGTAAATAATCGGATTCGGTTGTTCCTTCTTCAATTGTTCCTGGTCTCCGGATCTTTCCGGTTTCGTAAAGAATTCTTTCTAAAAGTGTCGTTTTTCCTGCATCTATGTGGGCAAAGATTCCTACGTTTAAGATCTGCATATTTTTTGCCCTAAAGAAGTTCCTACTTTTTTTTCTAAGAATCCATTTTCAAACAAAATCGATTCTCAACGTTTAAAGTTTTCAGAAAAGTTTTTGCCCTTTGTTCTTTATTTGCCCTAAGTTCTGAAAAAAATTAACAAACATTATAGACTTTTTTAACGTGAATTCAACGTAAGAGATTCGTTTTATAAAAACCTAATTTTCCATAAAAAATAATATGAGGAACTCCCCAACTCGAGTCACAAAAAATGAATGTTTAAAGATCTGTAATGCGACTTAATCTACCACAAATTTATATTTTAACGTGAGTTCGTAAAGAAATCCATGATTCATTTTTCTGAAAAAAAATTGAAATCTGAAACTGCAGATTTTTTTCTAAAACGTGGGAACTACTACTTTTAGAAAATTCTTTCTTATTTTCTTACGCCCTGCTCACATTTTTTAAGATTTTAGGTAGGTTTTAGGACAACTCTGATTGGAATCTTACAAATCCTAGATCGTTTAGATTAGAAGTAGGAACTACTATAACTCTGAATCTAGAAAAACTTTCAGAAGACTAGATTGGATCGAAATGGGACGTAATCTTGTGGGAACTATTACAAATCGTGGATTTACCAGTTAAACTTTAAAAATTGTGGGAACTACTATAAAATACAAAAAGAATCATCGTCCATCTGATTTTTACACAAAACCGCTGTTTTGCGGTCATCATCAAATTTAAAGTTCGTTTTATAGAAGTTTACACTGATGTAATACCGATTATGATTTTAAATCGATTTGACTCTAGACTTTTTACTTACAGGCATTTTGTTTACGAATCATCTCGTTCAAGTTCTCTTCTTCTTCCTGAGTGACATTGTGTCTTTTCAAAACAGACTCAGCTAACATCACCGCAGAAACATCTTTGTTGGTACAATGACTGAAAAACTCAATCGCTTCGGCCCTTGTATTTTGATTTTCTTTTCCTAAACGAATTCGATGCAGCTCGAGACGTTTTTCTTTTGTGGAAAGATCCACAATCAAATAATCCGCATAACATTCTTTGATTAGATGATCGGGAAGATCCGTAATTGGGCATTCTTTTTTGATAGGATTCGGTTTTTCATTTTTCAATTCCGGTTCGGCTACAACCCGGCTTAGAGAGGCTTGAATTTCAGAATTTGTTTGAATAGTATTATTTTCTTTTTCTTTATTTTGGAAAATTTCCGGTTCTTTAGGAAGTGGAAGTTTATTTTCTACGATCGATTCTTTTTCAAGAAGCCGATCCAAAAAATAATCTATCATAAAAATTGAATATTTTTGAATCTTATCCTCTTCATAGAAACCTAAAATCGCCTTTTTAGCCGCTTTTTTATTATTTAGAATTTCCGCCTTACTAGCCTTAGAGCCGGTCTCAAAACTGGTTGTACTTTTGAATCGTAATTATTTACTTGTGAAATGGACAAATATTATTCAGAGATACCGGATGGACTTTGGAAACAAATAGCCCCATTGATCCCGAAAGAAAAGGTAAATCCGAAAGGAGGTCGCAATCGAGTACCAACACGATTAGTAATGGCCGGTATCATCTATCGAATGAAAACAGGCTGTCAGTGGCGTGCCATTCCGAATGAGTTTGGATCTGGCCAAACTTGTCACAGAAGATTTCAAGAATGGGAACGAGCAGGAGTATTCAAAAAGATTTATAAATCTATTTTAAAATATTATGATGTAAAGAATCAGATAGCATGGGACTGGGCTTCGATGGATTCGGCAATGGTTAAAGCTCCCAAAGGGGGAGCTTAACTGGGAAAAACCCTACAGACCGTGCCAAATTGGGGGTTAAACGGCATATTCTTACAGATGGAAATGGAATTCCTTTGGCCATAACATTGAGTGGAGCCAATGTTCATGATAAACACGCTGTAAAAGATACGTTGAATTCAATCCTGATTTTTTCCGGTAGAAGAAAAAAGAAACCAAAACATCTTTGTTTAGATAAAGGATATGATTTCAAAGATATAGAAGTTTTAATCAAAAGAAGAAACATTCAATCTCATATTCGGAAAAAAGGTGAGAAGCCTCTCATTGGTAAATATAAAGGAAAACCTAGACGATGGGTCGTTGAAAGAACTAACAGTTGGCACAATCGATTCAGGGCTATCCTAATTCGTTGGGAAAGAAAATCTGAAAATTATCTTGCATCTCTTTATCTCGCAAGCTCTATCATTGCTTTTAACTTTTTTGATAGGTAGTTTTGAGACCGGCTCTTAGACGATTCTAATTTTTTTATGGTCACGGCTAAACTCTGATGAAATTTTTTTCGATAAGATTGATTCCAATTGAACGCTGATTCTTTCAACAAATCTTGAAATAGAGTAAAACTTCGATCCCTTTCTTTCAGTTTTTTTTGTATCATATCCCGATAGAGTTTTTTGAGATTTTCATCCCTGTCTTTCGAAGATTGATCTCTAATACTTTCAATAAGTTTAGATTGCCCCTTTTTTTCCGAATCGGTCCAAGTATATAAAACATTTAAAACATCTTCCACCACGGACTGAAATATATCCCCGATCAAGGTGGTCGGTTTTATTTTGTTACTTTTATTTGTGACTAGTTTATTATAAATGAATTCGTATTCCGAATTCCGACTTTTCTGTAATTCTGCGTATTTATCCGTAAGATTCTTTTTTAATATTCTCCAATCCTGATATACATTCCCACTTTTTTTCAAAAAAGCAATCAAAGCGACGGTTGAAACCTTATCCAAGGAATTTTCGTTTTTTCTAAATTCATCCTTAAAATGATCCAATGACTTCGTTTCAATTTCTCTATAGTGGCTACTGATAATTTCCACTTCTTGAAAAGATTCTGCGTCGATAGGAGTGTGATCGGGTGTTATCGCTGGCAAGTGGCTACTCCTTCCATTTTACGGAACATCCCATCGAGGGCATCTGATTGATAGGAGCAGGATTTCCTTTTACGAGTTGATGAACCGCGTATTCTAATTCTTTTCTAGAAACCTGTTTTTCATTCTTCCAGTTGTCATCCATCCTTCCATGATAATACAACCTCTGTTCTCCATCATATAGATAAATATCCGGAGTACACATCGCTTTTAGCTTTTTTGCAACTTCTTGAGTTTCATCTACTAAATAAGGAAAGGAAATCTCCCATTCCTTAATTTTTATAAGCATCATCTCGGGTGAATCGTCTGGATAATCTGGATGTATATTTGGATTGATTGCAACAGTTCGAACTCCGAGAGAAAGTATTTCTCCCGCAAAACGAATCAACCTCGGCCAAATTGCTTGTGCATAAGGACAATGATTACAAGTAACTATCAATAACAACCCGGTAGAACCAGACATTTGATCGGAAGAATATGTTTTTCCGTTTGGATCAGCCAACCGGAAAACTGGAAGCAAACTTCCCAATGGTATTTTTTCAGATTCAAGAAGTGACATGATTTTCGCCTTAAAATGAAATCAAGTTTATTTCATAAAATTTTTTTTTACAGTAAATAATCCGTTTTTTTATGGAAAACTATTAAATACTTTCGAATATTTTTATTTTCCAATCGTAATCCGAATCATTTCTTTTTTCAAAAAATCTTTCTAATAGACCGTTCCTTTATGATTTAATGTAAAAAAATTTTATGATTGCTCTTGGAAAGTTGTTTTGAAGGTGCCAATAATTGTTACTCTCTTACTTATAAATTAGTTAATAAATTTTTTACTTTTAATAACCGTTGAAGTAATTTTTATTTGATTTAATTTTTTCAAATTCTAATTTTCTAAATCTTCTTTTTTCTTATGAATCCAGATAATTAGTTTTTTAGAATCGGACGATAAATCATTGAACCTCATATTCAAACTATACGATAGAATGTCATAAATTCCGTCTCTAAACGCAGATTTGTCTCAGAATTTGCGATCCTTATTGTATAGGGATTCATAATCGTTTTGATTCTTTATCAAAAATTGATTGAAACGATTTTTTTTAACGTAAATGAACGCGAAAGGGATCGATGCGAGGTTAATAAATTGAAGCTTAAGATAAAATATTGTATTACGTTTCTTGTATACAATTTATTAACCAGAGCTAAAGAGCCCGGTCCGGCTGCCTGTGGCAGCCGGATTCGCCCCAATTTTCTTAAGTTGAACTCACGTTTTTTTAAGGAAACTTATAAAATTCGAAATGATCAATCTTACTCAAAAATTATATAAAAAGTTTATCTTTATTACTAAAATAGAATCTTAAAATTAAAAATCGATTCTAATTTTATAGGATTCAATTTCTATATGAAACTCCATTTTAAGATGCACACTATAGAGTTGTTGAAAAATGAATCCTCCATCCGTTTCCGTTACATTGAAATAAATGATTGAAGCATTGTTACAAATTTATACTTTCAACAACTCTAATATAGAAACGGATACAAAAACTCCAATAACAAAAAATATCTGTTTATCGATTTATTGTTCCCCCAGTTCGGCCCTTTTTTTCTCAGCGAGTGTTTTCCAATATCCTTCAGGATAGACTTTGATTAGATTTTCATAAAATAGCTTTTCCGCGTTCTTAATATTTACTTCTCCGCCATAGTATAATTTTCTTAAATAATTCGAATCCATTCCTTTGATATATTCTTCTCCAGGCTCTAGATTCATAGATACTTTATTTCCAGAAAAAATTTCACTTAACTCAGGCGTATCGTCTATAATTCCATACGGATCTTCTTTAGTGGTTTTAGTCACCTTTCCTATTAAGATTCCTCCAAACGTTATTTCTCCCGCTTTTGTTTTGATCGGAAACGCCTTAAAAGATTTAACCGGATCTATCGAAAAATTTCGTATCACAGTTCTTCGGCATCTCTGTCCACAACTGATTTGATAGGTATAATTCACTCCTGTAATCGCGTATTCTTTTGTCGGATCCAGTGAGAGTAACAGATAAAACGGCGATACATATCCTGTTTTTCCTTCAAAGTATTGTGTTGATTCCACTTTTTCCACCATCGCTGGTTCTTCGATCGGATACGGATTTACATTCAAAGTTTTTGTTTTTTCATCTTTTAATATGATTTCGGAAAACTTGACTCCATAGGTCCCGAGTTCGGCAAATACCGTTCCTACATCCTTACTGAATAGATTGATTAGTGGTTTGTGATTTTGATTGTACGCATAAAGCCCAAAAGCCACTAACCCGTATGATTTCTTATCCTTTTCAGTTACCGGATTATAGACTCGGACCACTTCTCTTGTACAGTTTGATACAAACGTAAAAAATACAATAAATGCTATTCGTATTAAAAAACTTGACATCTTGATCCCCCTTTTTAGCAATAAGAAAAATTTCATTTCATATGCCAACCATTTTGAACAACAGAATTCTTTTTATCTTTCTATACTTTGTTTTAGTTTTACAAGGCTGCCTTACAGTTACCGAAAAAGAAATTCCTCCTAAAATCGATCTAGGAAATCACCTTCACAGACTACAGGAAACATTAGTCATTATAGAAGAATTTCGGAGCAATCTGAATCTTGAATTGGTAAATCAAGAAAACATTTCTGGTTTAGGTGAGGATCATCTTCAGAAATTTCGAAATCCGACTGTTAGTGCGATAACAAAAAAGAATTTTGCCGGTGCTTTTGCCCAGTGTCGTTGCTTTCAAAACGTTGTGATCGCTTTTAAAGGTATAGACGACATAGATCTTCTCCGAAAGAAATATAAAAACGTGATTCGCATTAAATTAGCTGAATATAGTGATAATGATACCCTTTTTATTACTTCCTTGTTAACTGCTTCTACTTTAGGTTTGATTCCCACTTGGAATTCATTTGCCAGAAAAGCGGAAGTTACAATCGAATCGGATTCACTTACTCAACCGGTTACATTTAATTACGATAGAAGATTTAAATTATTTGCCCATCTTTTTCTTTTTTTCGGTTTATTCAAAGAAAATAGCGTTCTCAATCGTTACACTGAGTTTTATGATTTTTTTAAGTTAGTTTCATCGGACGTTTATTCTCAAAAATTAATTCCTTTAGATAATTAGTATTTGTTCTTTTATAATAGAGTTGTTGAAAAATTCTATAGTGGCGATTAACAAAACTGCTTCAATTGCCGATTTGCATAAAATAGAAACAGATGGAGAATTTATTTTTCAACAACTCTAATGTTAATAGTTTATTTATACATTCTAAAGTTATAATATTTGAAAATTATATTTCTTATAAATCAGGTTCTGGCAGCAAATCTTTATTTTTACTTTTTAACGGGTTTGGTTTAGAATATAACTCTCTAGAAATTTGATTTTTCCGCAGATTTAAGTTCCAGATCATCCTGTAATTCCCATGAAACTGAGGAACTCCTCGGTTCATGGTATTTTCTATAAAATCCCCAATTCCAACTTCTTCGAGCCAAAGAAGATAATTGAAAAGATAACATCTGGAAACACCATGTGCCGCAGCCAAAGCCCCCAAAATAGCCCAAACACCCGTATGCACATGAATCGTCATCTTCTTTAATTCACCAACACCCCAATTATACTTGATCTTACCAGCTCTCCAATAAAGCCGATCTAAAGAGGAAATATACTTTGTATATCTTTTCAACAAAAACGGAAGTTTTTTAGAAAGAGCTTTTCTTTGAGTTTTATCCAACTGATTCCAATAGCTCAAAGGAATCAAAATAGAATCGGAGCCAACCACACCTTCATTCAAAGCGGATTGAATCTTTTTATCTGAATGCAACAAAAGAACGTCCATACTCGAAGCGGTTCCAAGAATCGCTCGCGTGGAAGGTATTTTAGAAAAAAAATGTCTCTTCTTTCTATAAAATAACCTGAATTCAACGTTAAGAAAGTTAGGACGAATCTGGCTTGCCACAGGCAGCCGGACCAGGCTCTTTAGCTTCGGTCAAGTTATTGTGAAACTACAGAATCAGATTCAATTTTCATAAAATACCAATAACTTGACCTGTCGAACGACCTAAAACGCTTTCGTAAAAAGCGTTTTGCTGAGTTCAGGGAGTGAGACGCTGAGTTACTTCTAACGCGATTCATAGAGAACGTTGTGCTTTAGTTCATTCATCGATCCCTTTCGCGTTATGTTATCTCAAAATAGATTTTGCTTGTATTAGGAAATTAAAACTTTTTAAAATGCATTTCTTATGTTTGAATTTCATGGCTGGGCCGTGTTACGTTATCATACGCACGATATGGTTGAAACGTTAGAAGAAGTTTCACTTCAAAAACTTTTACAATGGCTTTCCGATAGGAAAGTTCAAGACTTTGTAAACATTCAACGCTCAAACGGACAAATCTGCTTGACTATGTCGGGATTGTTCAATCACAGATCGGCTTTAATCATAGACATTTTTAAAAAAATTTCGGACATTATGCCCGGTTCTTACCATAACCTTACCCACAAGTATTTAGATTTCAATATTAAATCTGTGGGAATTACGACAAATCCTCTGTAAAACTGAGTTCCCACCCTTATTTTTGGGTGGGGGCGGAGGTGGAGAAATTCGGAAGACTTTTCTCTATCAGAAAAACATGCTTTTTGCAAGTAAAAAGACTCATTCTTGTCGGAACACTTGAAAAATGTGCGTTTTTGAGCCTTATGATTCTAAAATCCTATTCAACTTGTGGGTAAGGTTATGGGTTCTTACGGGCTTCTTTATATCCACGATGAAGAAGATGATAAAAATGAAATCGATCACTCCAATGAATTTGTAGTTTGGAAATTAGCAAGAGGTCATTTGAACCAAGAAAAGGATCCTTTTTTATCCCCATATATTCCCTCGATTGAAGACCCTTATGATTCATCAAGAGCGGATATTTAATCTTTCCCTGTGGTAAGCTCTTTTTACTTTCAAATTTTATAGAATACGTTTTTTATATACGTAGGCAGATTTTTTTTGCTATCCTAAATTCGTAGATTTACTTAAAAATAGTTTAGTAAATTAAAATATATTAAATTTTAAAGAACCTTAGGCATCGCGTGGATTTCTTGGAGAGAATGAATCGTAAAACCTTTGTTTTTCATTTCTACCATCCCTTTGATGAGCGCCTTAGCCGCGTTAGACGTAGTTAAACACGGAACCTTAAAACGGATCGCGGCTTGACGAATCGTAAAACTATCGTCTCTAGTAACTCTCGAAAGAGGAGTGTTTATGATTAGATGAATTTTATTTTCTCGAATATAATCAAGCGCAGTCGGAAATACTCCATCGTATACCTTGTTGATCTTAGAAGAAAGAATTCCATTGTCTGAAAGAAATTTATGAGTCCCCGAAGTGGCAATTAAATTAAAACCTAACTCTGAAAGATCTTTAATGTAGGAAAGAAGTTCCGCTTTAGTTTTATCGTTGATACTTACAAAAACGGTTCCTTGAGAAGGAAGCTCATCTCCAGCCATGTAATGAGATTTTAAAAACGCTTCTCCTGCGGTGGAGGCAATCCCCATCACTTCCCCAGTCGAACGCATTTCCGGACCTAAGATCGTATCTACTCCCGGAAATTTATTAAACGGAAGAACTACTTCTTTAACGGAAACCTGAGAAAACGCCATTTCTTTCGGAAGAGGAAGATTTTTTAAAGATTCCCCCATCATAATTCGAGTCGCATACTTTACAATCGGATGACCTAGCGCCTTAGACACAAAAGGAACCGTTCTAGAAGCCCTGGGATTTACCTCTATAATATAAAGAATTTCGTTTTTAACCGCGTATTGAATATTGATAAGACCCTTAACTTGAAGTTCAAGAGCGAGATTCACCGTAGCCTTGCGAATTTCATCCATCATATTTTTGGAAAGTGTTTGTGGAGGAAGAACACAAGCAGAATCTCCGCTATGAACTCCGGCCTCCTCAATATGTTCCATAATTCCAGTAACAAAAACTTCCTCTCCATCACAAAGAGCGTCCACATCCACTTCAACTGCATCTTCTAAAAAGGAATCGATCAAAAGAGGCCTGTCCTTAGAAATCTCTTCCGCCTTTTCCATATAACGATCCAGTTCTTTCTCTTCATTGATGATGAGCATAGCCCTACCACCTAAAACGTAACTAGGACGAACTAAAACCGGATACCCAATCTTATGGGCGATCTCCCTGGCTTCTTCCATAGAAGTGGCAATCCCACTTTCCGGAGAATTTAGTTTCAATTTTTCTAATACTTCTATAAAACGTTTTCTATCTTCCGCGCGATCGATAGAATCTGGACTTGTTCCTAAAATTTTAACTCCCTTTTTTTCCAGATCCTTTGCAAGCTTAAGAGGGGTCTGACCTCCAAACTGAATGATCACTCCCTCCGGTTTTTCGTTTTGATAAATTCGATAAACGTCTTCCAGAGTCAAAGGCTCAAAATAAAGACGATCCGAAGTATCATAATCGGTAGAAACCGTTTCCGGATTGGAATTGATCATAATCGATTCAATGCCTAAATCCTGGAGTGCGTACGAAGCCTGACAACAGCAATAATCGAACTCGATCCCTTGACCGATACGATTTGGACCTCCTCCTAAAATCATTACAGACTTAGCGTTAGTCACATCGGATTCGTCTTCGTCGTCGTAAGAAGAATAAAAATAAGGAGTATACGCCTCAAATTCTCCGGCGCAAGTATCTATCCTTTTATATACGGGAAGAATCTTTTTAGCATCTAGTTCGGCTTCGATCTCATCCTCCGTCTTTTTGAGAAGATTTTGAATTTCCGTTTTTTTCAGATCCACTCTCAAATTTCCGTCGAGCAGATCCAATATCTGTTTTTTATTTTTAAGAAATGAGAGCTGACGATTTGAAAATCCTGCCCGTTTCATTTTAGAAAGAATCGAATTTCCTTTTTCCGAATATTCCCTTTCCAGTTTGAGAAGGTCTTCCATCTGCCACAGAAACCATCGATCCATTTTACATAAATCGTGGATTTGATCTACGGTATAATCTTCGTCAAATGCGAGTTTGACGTAAAAAATACGTTTGTCGTTTGGACGTTTTAAATGAGAATCGATCCATTCCTTTCTTTGGTCATTATTTAAACTTCTAGAATATAATAATTCTTGAAAATATCCGTCAGAACCGAAACCATAACGGTCTATTTCCAAAGAACGAAGCGCTTTTTGAAAACTTTCCTTGAAAGTCCTTCCGATTGCCATCGCCTCTCCGACCGCTTTCATCTGAACTCCCAGCGTATCGTCTGTTCCGGGAAATTTTTCAAAAGCAAAACGAGGTACCTTAGTCACCACATAGTCTATTGAAGGTTCAAAAGAAGCAGGAGTAACACGAGTAATATCATTTTTAATTTCGTCTAACGTATATCCGATAGAAAGTAATGCGGCAATTTTAGCGATCGGAAAACCAGTCGCCTTAGAAGCAAGAGCAGAGGAACGAGAAACCCTGGGATTCATCTCGATTACGATCACGTCTCCGTTTGCAGGATTTACCGCAAACTGTATGTTAGATCCTCCTGTTTCCACTCCGATTTCACGGATAATGGAAATAGACATGTCTCTCAAGTTTTGGTATTCTTTATCAGAAAGTGTCTGTTGTGGTGCGACCGTAATAGAATCTCCCGTATGAACTCCCATAGGATCTATGTTTTCTATCGAACAAATGATTACCACGTTATCCGCAAGATCGCGCATAACTTCGAGTTCAAATTCTTTCCAACCCAAAACAGACTCTTCTAAAAGAACTTGACTAATCGGAGAAGCCTTGAGCCCTTTGGAAACCACTTCTTCAAAAGTTTCTTCGGTATAAGCAATCCCACCGCCGGTCCCGCCAAGAGTAAATGCTGGACGAACGATCAAAGGAAGTCCGAGTTTATTTTTGATTTCAAACGCGTCTTTGAGATTATTTGCAAGTCCGGATGCAGGAACACGAACTCCTATCTTTTCCATCGCCTTTTTAAAAAGTTCTCTGTCCTCTGCCTTTTTGATCGCGTCTACTTTGGCTCCGATCAATTCTACATTATATTTTTCTAAAATACCAGCGGAGTTACAGGCAAGCGCAAGATTAAGAGCGGTCTGACCTCCGACCGTAGGAAGGATTGCGTCCGGTTTTTCTTTTTCCAGAATTTTTTGAACGACCGGAACCGTCATCGGTTCCACGTAAGTAGCATCCGCGAGATCCGGATCTGTCATGATCGTAGCCGGATTTGAATTCAATAAAATAACACGAATCCCTTTTTCTTTCAGAGCTTTTGCGGCTTGAGTTCCAGAATAATCGAATTCACATGCCTGCCCAATTACAATCGGGCCGGAACCCAAGATGAGCACGGAACGTATATTTTCTCTTCTAGGCATATTAAAATACAGATTTTTAGTTAAGCCCTATCCTTCAAGCATCAATTGACTGCTTTGACTACAAATTAGAGTCATCCAATAAAATGTAACGATCCATCAATTTCTATGTTTTACAAAGGAAATAAATACTCCCCTACTTTCTTAAATTTTCCAGAAGAGATCAAAAAGGAAACCAAAGAATTTTTTAAAGAAGAACATTCGGAATTAGAAAGAGGTTTTACATTCCACGGATCATTGATCCTATCGTAACAACGCCAAATCACTCCATCTTCGGAAGGAATATAAATCAACTTACGAGTAGAATTCTGAAACATCCTATGTTTAGAAACGATGATACTTTCTTTCGCGTAAGAATCTCCGATCGAAATAAAAGGGAGTTCCCCTGATTCAATCGAATGTAGATGAAGAATGTTGGGATAAAAAATTCTTTCCTTTTGAAAGAAATGATCTCCTAAATCGCTGAACCAAATTCCGGTTTCTCCATATACATTTCTAGAATCCTTCCAAGTCGTAGAGTTCAAGGCAAAAGAAAGATCTCTTCCGGACCGATCGGAAAGTTCTTTTAAAAGTTGATTTCTAATGGAAGGATCTGGGATTTCTTTCGAGACGAAAGTCAAAAGTGTAGGAAACAGATCTAGAGAACTACTAATTCCGGAAAATCGAATTCCGGCTCCCAGATTTTTTGGAAATTTAATTAAAAGAGGAATACGAGTTACACCTTCTCCTCTTAAATGTTCCCCGTGTCCATGATTATGATCCGCTTCAAACAAAGATTCTCCGTGATCACTCGTTAAAATAATTAAAGTGGAATCGTAAATTCCTTTTTTTTTAAGACGTTCAACGATTTTTCCGATCGTTCGATCGAAAGAATAGATCGAAGCCTGAAAAAGTCCTCGTATCTGTTCCCTATCTTCCAAAGAAGGTTCGGAAGAGTCTCCTGGGTCCACAAACTTAAAGTATTTAAATTTTCCATAATATTCTGAATTTGTAAAATTCTTATAATGTGGGTAGGGCGGGCTAAATGGGAAATGTGTTACCGAAGAGAAAAATACCGTAAAAAAAGGTCCTTCGTTTTTTTCAAAATTGTTCCAAAGATCCGGAAGTATTTTAGAATCGTCTCCGAAACTAGGAAGCCCTCGAATGGCCGGGAAATATTCCCCCGCTCCCGGTATAGAGCCGGTCACAATCGGAAGTAGAAAAATTTGAGTTTCTAAAATTCTCTGAGAAGTAAGAGTTCCTGCGTGAAAGATAGGCGCTTGGACAGTTTGAAATCCCCAATCGGCTCTTGGAAAAATATCTCCTGCAAATGAAGAAACCACGTTTGTTTTATATCCAAGTTGTGATAAAAGTCTCGGGAGTGTTTTAAACGTAATACCTTCCCGATCCTTTTTATCCGGAAACATATCCTGAATTCCGTGTATAAAACTGGTCTGTCCCGTAAGTAAATCGGCCCAAGCCGGAAAGGTTCTAGGAATTGTAGTATGATGGTCTTCGAATATTATAGAATCCTTAGATAATAAATCTATATTAGGGGTTAATCCTTTTTTACCTTGTGCGTATCCCATTTTATCGTAACGCAGACTATCTGCACTCAGAATCAAAATATTGGGGAGATTCGAAAAAACCGGTGAAATTTCCGTTTTAGTTATGGGTTTCGGGTTTAACCAAGAAACGATCGCGAATAAAACGGAAATTGATCCGATTAAAATCGAAACTTTGACATTCCCTAATAAACACAGGGCGAGACAAACGATAAAAATTCCGATTCCATTTTCCGAAAAATTAAAATAAATTAAAAAAAGAAAGAATAGAAGAAATAAAAACATCCGAAATCGATTTTGTTTTTCGAAGACTTTTTTTATTTCTGCATTTAGTAGAATGATTTGATTTTCGAATATTTGAATAACAAGATAAATGAATGTAACTATAAAAATCCCGAACAAACTTCCCAGAGAATGAAAATAAATCAGAAATAAACATACAAAAATAAAAAATATAAGTTTTACAAATTCTTTATTTTTGATCAATGCGATAGCGTGAAAAAGAACACATACACATAAAATCGTAAGAGCAATCGACTGTGGGATCCAAGGTTGAATTTGATCCGTTAGTAAAAATAGAAAAAAACGCAAGAACGCAAATCGATAAAAGAAAAATTCTCCGTATAACTGCGGATAAACGATAATGGAATGACACCAAAGAAGAAAGATAAAAATTGCGAAAACACTAAATTCTTTAGAAAAGAAAAACTTTAATATATTTCTTCCTTTTGTTCTATTTATCGGAGTTTGTTCCGATAACATAGTTTGTGGTTTAATTTTGAAAATTCTATTTTTGTAATTTGATATTTTTGACTGAATTGTATTTTCTTTTTTAGTAAATTGACTTTCTGAATCTTGTTGAAATACATACGTTTGTCTTTTTTGGTCTTTGTTTTCCCTACCAAATGCTGTTGAAATGAGCAAACCTAAAACCCCAAATATAACACCACTCGCGATCAAAGTCTGGACGTAATCTTTTAAGAATAAAGGCAGAAAAGAAAAAAATAGATATTTAAATTCGGAAAGATCCACTCCCATGATTTGAAAGGATGAATTTAAAATCAAAGTTACGATTGAAATCCCCATTCCTATCGTAAAAAACTGTAAATAGATTATAACATTATTATTTTTGAATATAGTTTGAAACGTTTTCAAGTTATTTGATTATTTTATCCGATTTTTTATACGGGTTTTCTTTCGAATTTTATTTTCCTATTTTTTTTTATGTAAGTTTATGGAAAACAAAAGTTTCACTGCAAAATCCGAGTTTGTGAGAGTTCCCACATTTTATTTTTTGAGGAAAAATTAGGTTTCGTAGAACAAATTCTACACCAAACTCACACTTTTTAAGTTTTACCTAAAATTATCACAGTACAATCCATAAAAACCGCTTTCGTAATGTGGGAACTACCACAAAAATTCAGTTGCAAAAGCCATTCATAGTTAAAGCTACATAATCTGTGGGAACTCTCACATTTCATTCGGTCATTGATTTTGAAACAAACTTAGAGAACCTCAGCTCGTTTATCATCTTTGAGTTTGTTTTTTATCTTCCCGAAAAAACTTATGAGAATCTATTAAATCCCAAAAGAACAAACTTATTTAACGTGAGCAGGGCGTAACAAATACGAAAGCAATTATTATGCTGCGATCCGTAGAGAGCCATAACCTTACCCACAAGTTGAATAGGATTTTAGAATCATAAGGCTCAAAAACGCACATTTTTCAAGTGTTCCGACAAGAATGAGTCTTTTTACTTGCAAAAAGCATGTTTTTCTGATAGAGAAAAGTCTTCCGAATTTCTCCACCTGAATTGCGACCCATGGGAAGCAATTCATTGAGTTACCCCCACCCAAAAATAAGGGTGGGAACTCAGTTTTACAGAGGATTTGTCGTAATTCCCACAGATTTAATATTGAAATCTAAATACTTGTGGGTAAGGTTATGGTAGAGAGCGTTGTATTGAGTTTCAAACGCGACCTGTCGAGCGACCGTAGAAGCGAGACGCTGAGTTCAGGAAAGGGTTGTTGAGTTCAATTTTGATTCTAAAATCTCGTATAACTTCGTATAATGTATGCTATACGAAGTTATTACGAATTGCGACCCATGGGAAGCAATTCATTGAGTTACCCCCACCCAAAAATAAGGGTGGGAACTCAGTTTTACAGAGGATTTGTCGTAATTCCCACAGATTTAATATTGAAATCTAAATACTTGTGGGTAAGGTTATGGTAGAGAGCGTTGTATTGAGTTTCAAACGCGACCTGTCGAGCGACCGTAGAAGCGAGACGCTGAGTTCAGGAAAGGGTTGTTGAGTTCAATTTTGATTCTAAAATCCTGTAGGAACTCATACTTTTAGAAAATTTTTACTCGGGCCGAACTCACGTTAAAATAGAATCTCAACTTTGATGATAGCCGCAAAACAGCGGTTTTGTGCAAAAATCGGATTGAACGATGATTCTTTTGTATCCCAGTAGCATAGTAGTTCCCACAATTTTCAAAGTTTAGCTGGTAAATCCACGATTTGTAAGAGTTCCCACATCTATTTTTTTTACGAAAAAATTGACCTAGGATTTTCTCCACGAATCCACGTTAAACTACTGATTCCTATCAAATCGAGCTTCTCAAATGTTTATCCCGAGTGTCGTTTCATGTAAGTTCGATAAAATCCAATGCGAAAACGATTGAACATAGAGAAACTCAGAAAAATATTGTATTATGTTTCTTTCATGCAATTTATTGACTGGAGCTAAAGAGCGCGATCCGGCAAAGCCGAATTCGCCCCGTTTTTTTTTGTTCTGAATTCATATTATTGAAGTGTAAACTATTGGATTGGGTTCTTTATTTTGTAGTTCTGAGTAAGATCAGAAGTGAAATTATTGACGAAGTCGAATCAAAGAGTTTGAATTTAATTCTCTATCGAAGTTTAGATAACAATGGACTAGAACTCATCGAAAGTCCAACGTAAGCCGCAGCGATCGCGTCCCAAGAATCGTCGTGTCCTTTCAACAATTCCACATTTAAAAGAAGTTTTAAAGCCTGACGAATCTGTTTTTTATCCGCGGTTCCGCTTCCAGTAGTTCCTTTTTTGATCTGGGAAACGGTAGGTTCTAAAATTTGAATATTCTTTTCTGCTAAAGTAACCAAAAGAACCCCTCTCGACTCGAACACACGAGAAGCCGTTTTTTTATTTTTGGCAAAAAACATTTCCTCCACGGAAGCGATTGAGGGATTAAATTCTTCCAAAATTTCTCTAAGTCCTTTCCGCAATACCAAAAGATTTTCAGGACTTGGAGTTCCGGGAGGAACTTCTACGGTTCCATAATTCAAGATCTTGATTTTAGAAGCATGTTTTTCTAAAATCGCATAACCGGCTCTATGTGAACCAGGATCGATTCCGATAATTCTCAAAGAGTTACTACTCGGACGCATGAAAGTAATGTCCAAAATCAACGGCCTTTTTTGCAAAGATCCGTAAGTTCTCAGCCATTACGTCTAACGCGTAATGACTGACCTTTTTGAAGACGATCCCATATTTTAAATTTTGAAACAAGTTTGCCATAATATTATTTTTATCCATCCGGGTATTAATATTTACTTTGAACATAAAAGAACTATTATAAAATAAATTTTTAATTTAATGATATTCATTGATTTACAATTTAATACAAAATTTTAAAACCCTATTTCTTCAAATTATAAGACTACGTACCCAATATTTTAACATAAGTTCGACATAAGAGAATTTTGACGAACCCGACTTGCTTGTGGCAAGCCAAACCGGGATCTTTAATTCTGGTCAATAAATTGTATACAGTAAACGTTATACAATATATTCGTTTTCAATTTCAAACGCGGTCCGGAAAACTAAAGCGAATGCCTCTCTAAGGATCGGAATTCAAGAAAGGAAGTGTTTTGCTTGAGTTTCCTTACATCAATCCCTTTCGCGTTAATTCACGTTTTTTTATATTCAAATAGTGTTTTGTAATAAAAACCCGGAAACCTCAATTTCATTCACATTCGTAAAGGCAATATTTTAAAAATCGTCGTCGACCCAATTGCTGCACAAAATTGCCGTTTTGTAAGCACCACAAAAATGAAAAAATATCTTATAAAGATTTTTTAAACTCATTTAATCGTTTTTCATAAATTCTTTTGAAATTTATTTACCGACTAAGTTGGTCCTAAAATGTAATATCACGTTTTACTTAAGTTTATCAAACTACATTCGAAACAATCAATCCCTGTTTTTTCAGTTTGGATCGCAGTAGTTCACACATTTAAACTTTTATCGCAAAATCTAATGATCGTAGCAGCTTTTCGAGATTTTTTTATTGTATCAAAAATTCCAATAATCTATCGAAAAGACATATTCTGTGGGAACTACCACATTTTAAAAACTTACAGTACAATTTCTAGACTATACTTTTAATCAGAATTTTTTTAGGTTTTTTTCCGGAAAAAATACCCGAAATCATCTCGAACATCTTTAAAATTGAAAACCGTCCCCGTTCAGATCTAAAGTCGTAAACGAGACAAAAAATGTGATTAAAAAATTCCCAGTAGCGATTAACAAAACCGTTTGAATCTCCATTTTAATAAAACAATAGAGACGAAAAATTAATTTTTTAAAAACTCTAAAAGTCCAGAAATTATTGAAATTCTTTTTCCAGAGAAGCCGCCAGTTCAAAATTAGAAGTCACAGAAGTCACGTCGTCGTGCCCATCCAGTTGATCGATTAACTTCATTACTTTTTCTGCAACCTCCTTGTCCGCAATTTCGGAACTTACCAAAGGAATATAACGTATTTCCGATTCTTCAGACTTGAGCCCCTTCTCATTTAATGCGTGTAAGACGCTTTCATAATTGTCCGGAGTAGTAATCACACGATAGACTTCACCTTCATTAATTACGTCTTCCGCGCCTCCGCCAACGGCAACATCAACGAGTTCGTCCTCGCTGATTTGTGAAAATTCTAAAACGATCACTCCTTTTTTTTCAAAAAGACGACTAACGGATCCGGAAGTAGCAAGAGATCCCCCTAATTTTGTAAGAATACTTTTGATCTCAGGTGTGGTTCTAGATTTTTTGTCTGTTACAGCAGAAACCATGATCGCAATTCCGCCCGGACCAAAACATTCGTATAGACATTCTTCGTAGGTCACCCCTTCTAATTCTCCGGTTCCCTTTCGAACGGCCCTTTCTATGTTATCCTTGGGCATGTTCACAGATTTTGCTTTTAAGATTGCGAGTCTAAGCCTTGGATTTCCTTCCGGATCTCCTCCTCCCATTTTTGCGGCTACAGTAATTTCTTTTCCCACTCTTGTAAAAATGGCTCCGCGTTTAGAATCGATCGCGTCTTTTTTACGTTTGATCGTAGCCCATTTCGAATGTCCGGACATGATTGTTATCCCCTGTACACTACTTTGAATGATTGAATCAATTCAGTTGATTCTGAACGATACTTTCCAAAGATCAAAAAAAAGACATCCTGTCCATCCTTTTCAGTAAGAGAATAAACCAGCTGATTCGAATTCCTTCATTTATAAATTTGAAGAAGTAAATCTTTTGCAATCATCAAAGGAGAATTTATAATCAATCCCATGAGTCATCTTTCTAAGTTTTTTCAAAAACAATTTCACATTTTTTTCTCGTATAAAAACAATCTAATAAAGTGACTGTTTATCTTTCTTTATGACCCGCATATAGGTTTGTCCATCTTACAATCATTAAACTCTAAAAAATAATACAAGTAAGATTAAGAAATAAATACTAACGTTCAAACTTCATAGAAAGTTCTTCGTTCAAGTGAATCCCCTCAGCTCTTAATGTTTTATAACTAAATTCTTTTTTCACTAAATACAATACGTCTCCAAGATAACGGCCATATTTGTCTTGAAGATGAGTTCGTATCAAAAGATTTGTACCAGGTTTCAGTTTCTTATTTAACAACTCAAAAGCCTCATCACCTTCAGACGTTCCAAGTTCAGGCGCACTAACTCCAAGTAAACGAATCTTTTGTCTAGTCGTAAGACCAAAACCTAAATCAATTTGGACAAGCAAAGTATCACCATCTACAATTCTTTCTAATATTCCAAGATAATGATAAACAAAGGAATTCGCACTTGCCTTTTTATAGCTCCAAATTTTATTTTTAAAATTCAAGCGAATACATTCATTTTCCTTTAAATTTTGTTTATCTAACTTACGATAACAACGAAAACCTAAATCGATCCAAAGTTCCTTCGAAAAACCAACACTCTTATTTACAATTTTATAATGATAAACCTCTCCACCCGGACGATTCCACTTGGCAGCCCTTGAACCACCATAATAACCGCTTTCCCGTGCTTTGCGTTCTAATACGTATCTGTTCCAATTATTGGCTGATGCTTCTTTTTCTAATTTGTTTCTTACATCTTGATTCAAAACCGAAGATAAAATTCTATAATGACTCCAGCTTAATCGATAATCCAACTTCTTTCCATGATACGCTTGATAAAATTTAAGTGCGTAATAAAGGGTTCTTCTCGAAAAGTTGATCTTTACTACTTTACCTATCTTTTCAATTAGAGTTTTCATTCTCTGTCTGTTTTTCTCATCCAGTATGTATGAATTAAACTCTCGATTTAATAAGGAACCGATTTCTAAATGCCCTGTTAATAAAAATCGATTACCTCCTTTATATGTATTTTCTCTAATGGATTCAAATATTGAAGCGATTTCTTTTACTAAGGTATCTGTATTATCACGTTTCAAGATATAATCTTACCCCTTTAAAATATGATGACTTTATATCATCGGATAATTTTAAAACGAGAAGTTCTATAAAACGAATTTTAAAAGGATAAATGCCGTCAAACACCTATTTTTTGTAAAAATCCTTCATAAAACAGCAGCATCTTAAAACTTGTTCTTTTAAACTGAAGGATAAAACATATTGGAGTAGTTGTAATCTTACTGATCTCTATATAATTGAGTTCCGTTATTCTATCACAAAATTTTGATTCTATGTAAAATATTAGGTACTCTATTATATAATTATGAGTAATAGTTCTCAATTTGGTTTTTTTTGACGAGGTGAAGAGGTCTTTCGTTTCTTTACCAAACTCAAACCATAAGGGCGATCCAATCCAATCGCAATACCAAATTCATACATATACTTATCCATCATTATATCATGTTTTTCTTTTTGTGTTTTATCAATCCATTCATCTATCTTTTGAAGTTCTGGTTCGCTTAGGTCTTTTAGTTTTCTAGATACTTGTTTCAGCAATGACTCTTGTTTAAATTCTTTCATTTGGTTCAACACCTTCTTTTCTATTATCAGAAACATTCTTTAGAGTTTTCTTTTTTACTAATATTTTAATATTTTTCTCTTTATTTTAAAATCTTTTTTTTAAACAAAACACTACTCAAACCAGTTTTTTTTAGGGTCACAGAATTTTTACTTCGGAAGATATGGTAGGACATCCTTCATACTTTCCAAATCTTCTGGAAACACTTGAACTTTTACTAATGCTTCACGCTCTGGATCAAAGTAAATGCACGATACCTTTGGTTCCAAACTACTTTCACATACATCTTACGGCCAGTTGTTCGGTCTTTCACTGCCTCACCCAATACAAAACCTTTCTTCATTTCATTACCCTCGTTCTCTTAATAAATTTCAAGAAGGTATATCTTGAGATTCCCACTTTCTAAAATACGCTCTCTCTCGTTTAAAACTCCATCGGGCACTTTAGAGTTTTAATTTTTACTAATATTCTAATATTTTTTCTCTTTATTTTAAAATCACTGTTCTTAATATTTCCCAAATCCATTATTTAAGCAAAACACAACTTAAACCCGCTTCTTTGAAAAAGCGGGCTTTTTTTGGAGTTAGTCATACTACTTCATGGTTTCATCAGCTTTTTCTGATAATATTTCTCGCCTAGCGTATTGGAGATTTCATCGATGCAGGTTCCGGCTTCCTCATTGGTATTTTTAGATTCATATATATCCAAAATCTCAGTCGCAACGATTATGTTATCGTGAAAAACCTTCTTTCGATCTACTTTGAACTGGCTCCGTATCTTGTCATACGATTGGATGGGGATTTTCAGATATCCTTCTTTAAACGGAATTTCTGCTTCTTGGGAAGAAACCAATTTTAAGTTTTTGAATATTTTTCCTCCCCTCGGTCCGCCAGTAAGTTCTTCAGGAATCAAAAAGTAAAAACGTACTTTTTTGGGAAAGGAAATTCTTTTGAAGACACGCTCAATAGGAAATTCATTACCTTTATCTTTAAATGTTAGCTGGAAATACAAATGTTTCTCCTCCATCGTAATCGGAGAAAGAACGATTTCCCCAATTCCTTTGTTCTTCGACAAATCGAAACAAGTTATATCCTGTTCATTATATTGAATGCCGTACGGATTGTCGTATCCGCAAGTATCTTTAGCCCACTCTTTCAGTTTCATAAAGTCTTTCGGTTTTGGTTTTAAATTCTTTGCAATGTATGGAGCTTTAAAAAAACTACTCGCCCAATTCACAGCATCCCCCGGTGTTCCTGCAAAAGAGTCATACCAAATTCCCGATAATACATCTCCTTCTTTCATCTTCGAGATCTTGTATATCTCTGGATTTCCATCCTTTCCAATACAATCCCTGACAGGATACGGATCGGCTTGCCCCAAAACTGATCCACTCAATCCTAAAATAAACAATACAAAAAGCGAATATACGAACTTCATACTAATCTCCTATTTCTTTTTGATTAAGGTCTCATTTAGGAATATATTGATATTCCTTTTCATCTCCGCCGCCGCTTCGTATATCAGTAATACATGTAATGTCTTTTTCCTTGCTTCCGTCCCATACACTGTTGATCTCGATCGCGACCATAACTTTTTTGGAGCGTCCGCCTGATATCCCAGTATCCTCAAAAATATTATCAAAATTGGGTATTTGGATTTTCTGATACCCTACCGTATCTTTGAGAGTCACTTTCTGTTTTTGATACAGCCAAGGGTTGGAAAAAGACAATTCTCCTGCCTGAATTGGACTTGGCGGAAATTCTGTGACCAGATAGTAGATCGTAATATCTTTTGGCCTGTTTCGTTCCAGAAATCCTTTCTTGCTGTTTTGTTTGCCGGGAAGAATGTAAAAAGAATCATTCTTTTTTTCCTCAAACATTATATCAATGTAAGATAATAAAATCTCCCCAACCCCGCGATTTGTATCCGTGCAATATGCTTTCCCTTCTTTCAAGCCGTAATCTTGGGCATAGTAAGGAATGTTGTCACAAGACTTCTTGGTCCAATCTCGAAATGCTTTTCTGTCCTTTTCCTTGGGTTTGGATTTCATGAAATCAATAAGCTCCTTTCCTTTTGGTCGCAAATGAGATGTCGCCCAAGCAAGCCCCCAAGACCAACGACCATCATCAAAAAAAGCGGTATCATAAAACGTCTGTTTCAATACGTCATCGTCTTTCATGGTTTTTAATGCTTTCAAAGAAGGATTGTCTTTTACGGTAATGCAATCAGGACCGGGAAGAATTTCTTCCTGACTCCAAATACCAGTTGAAGACAAAAGAAAAAGAAAAGCGATCATTTGAATTTTTGCATGTTTCATTTTGGTTTAGTCCTTTTTAAAGAAATCGAATTTAAAAATGTTTGAAAATTTGTTCCAGAAACCACCGGAAGAGTTACGTCTTCTTGAGCCCGAGGAAGAACCATTTCCTGAAGGAGTATTCGTTCCCGTGTCTTCGACAATTGTGTAAGCATAGTTAAATTGTGCCACATTCAACTTGTCGATTGGATAAAAGACGGCTCTTCCATCTTGGCCACCGGCCCCGTTTCTGTATCCCTTGTTCGCATCTCCGTAAGAGTCATTGATCATGAAGCCTCGCTCTCCGTGCGGACCTTCCACATATCCAGTAATCCGAGTTACGTGACCAAGGCTGTTCGCATATGTTCCTCCGACGTTCACAGCCATTCCTTGATCTAGCTGTCCTTTCGCAAATTCAAAGAACCTATCATTAAACTGTTCTCTAGTTTCTTTATATTTACCAGTCTTCTGAAAATAAATATCTGCACCAACTTGCAATCCATCTTTCTTCAAAGCCTGCGATATTTCTAAAACTCCCAACTGCGAAGGTCTTAATCCACGAGAAGCGGCAAAATCGCCCATTGCCTTAGCAACTTCACCCACTGTTCTTCCGTTGTTGTGCCTGTCTTCTGCAATCACGGTGGACTGGCACACAGCAACATCACGTAAATGATCACCGCCAGGTACAACTTGAGTTGGAGTGTCATTTTCAGCATCATACGCTCTTCTTTCCAAAGGATTGTTTAGATCGTATTTTTTGATCAAACCCCGTTCGCCGGAATAATCACTCCGAGCTTCTCTCTGCGTTCTTCCAACTTCTTCAACAAGCATCTTGCCCTTGTTACCGTTTCTTTCTATCTCTGCCGTATGCGTACCGTTCTTTGTTTCATGTAGGATGGCCTGACCGTTCGCATCTTTTACTAAACTTACTTTCGGAGTTCCATCGTCGTATTTCGTTCCACTTCCACCACGCTCGCCTAACACATTCGACAAATGAGTCAAATAGTCGTTTGTACTTTTTAAATTCACAGCTATGACTGTTTGTTTTAATACATCCAGATTACTATTTTTTGTAGAATATTCTTTGCCATTCAAATGCTGAACTTGTTCGATCTCTATCTTTCCATTGTTATTTCTAAAATAAAGATCTTCTTTTAAACCATATTTGTTGCTTTCAGATTGAAAATGAGCGACTCCGTTTTCATCAGAGCCTACGTTTTTCCATTTCGAACCAGCGTAATCAAATTCATTCACTTTTCCTAAAGCCCGCAACTTGTCTTTCGCGTTTGCAGAATCCAACATTTTAGAACTATCTTCGGATAATATTCCTTTCCCGTCCAATATCCTTTGAACTTGTTCCGTGTAGTTATGGACGACATAACCGATTCCGAATGTATCCCCGCCGACTACGTATGTATGATTGTCTTCTACTTCTAAGTTGTAAACTTTAGTAGGTTCTGTGTTGTAATAGTAGATTCCTGTTACAGTTCCCCAACTTCCGTCGGATCTTAATACTTGATCTCTTAAACGTAAGTCTTCTACCTTCACCCATTCAGATGACTGAACCTCGCTTGAATCTGAATTTCGTTTTTCTAATGCAACGTTTCTTGAATGTTTCTCCGTTCCAACAGAATGTTGTTCAAATTCTCTTCGAATCCTTCCATCTCCATAAACTGCATTCGCAATCCGTGATGTAATGTCTCCTCCGTTTCTGTCCTCAGTCCTCTGTCTAGAATTTGCGTTAGCAAATTCGTCTGTCTTCTGTCTTCTAAATGGGTGGTTCCATGTTGTATGGATTTCTTCTTCTCCATCTAACTCTAGAAAGAAGAGCTGTGGAACTTCATGTACAAAAGTCTCTGTTACTCTCTTGTTCTCAAAAGTATTTGTATTCTCGTTCCAAGAACGTACTACATCTCCGATTTTTACGTCTTCAATATTTGTAAACTCATAGTCATTAGAACTAAACTCGTTCGAGTTAGTTTTGTTAGAATTAGCTTTACTAAAACTATCTTCACTAGAATTCATATTTCCGTATATTCTAACATTCTTGTTCTTTAATCTTGTTATTTTGGACCCTGGGGCAAAGCACGTATCTAAGTGAAAAACCCCCTGTTTATCAACCATCTTCGATCCGTCGTTTGCAAATCCAAAACTCTGTGCTACGTCTCCCATAAGGCCGGTTACAAACTTTCCAAAGGTTGTGGTCGCACTCTTACCCTCGTTAAATCTTACTTCTATTCCACTTCTTTCGCCTGCTCGTGTTACTTCTTCTTTCCACTTCTGCAAGTTCTCAGGGTTTTGAGACATTCTATCTTTGTATCCATTCCATTTTTCTAATAGCTTTTCAGGATTCGCTCTTTCCATATCGATTCCACCCTTACCATCTCTCGGAAGCGCTGAATCAATTTCCCTTTCTGTAAACAAAGGTTTGTCCATCTTACTACCTAAACTGATCTCTTTTAGTAAGATCTCCATCTGCTTCCTTTCATGGTTCTCCGAAGAATTCTCAGCCGTCTGACCCTGGTTAAATTCATTCTGAAAGTTACTGTTAAAAGACACTGGTTCAAATCCGTGTGTGTTCGTATCGTAAGTTAGTGTTCCGACTGTCGCTCCTCTCATCCCTTGTATGCTTAAGCCTATCTTCCCATCATTACCAAAGTCTAATGTTCCTCCGCCTCCTCTCAGTCTTTGTGGAATCGCTGTATTTCCATCGCTGTTGTAAGATATGGACGCGCTCGCATGGCCGGTCTTACTTGCCGATATATTAAAACTTGCATTCGCCCAGCTTTGTCCACCGATATGGTTTTTGTCGTAGCTTGCGTTCGCTGTGTAATCTCCGCTCTTAAAGTTGTAATCAAGTCCAAGTCCTAATCCACTCGTAAAGTTTGTATTTACGTTCATTCCTAGTCCTGCGTCTTGATTGTAGCTCAATCCAAAGTTTAAGTTACTCATCTTCATCGCCGCTACTGCAGTTTGCATTACTTCACCTAACGCAGATGCTTTGGTTCCTGATATGTTCGCACTAAAACCGCCTCCCCAACCTCCTTTTACTTCGTGTTGGCCTGTTAACAAGTTTGCGTTTTGGTGTTTTGTATATGTTACATAGCCGGTTACTGGGGTTTTAACTCCCATCGTCGCTGCTGAGATAATTCCGTTCGCAAGGGCCGCTATTGCTCCGTTCGTTCCGTTGATACTACCTTCTACTCCCATACTTACCGCTGTGCTTGCTGCTAATGCTAGGATCTGGCCGTTCGTTAGTCCTGTCGCTACTACTGTTGACACTCCTCCTACAGAAGCGGTTGTTGCCGTTCCTGTTTGGACTGCTACAGTACTAAGCCAACTGTTGGCCGCTCCCGATGCTGCTCCTGCTGTAAAGTAGATCGCCGCTGCGGCCGCTGCTACTTGTACTATCGTTTGGGCGTCTCTTAGACGTTGTTCTTTGGCTTGTTTCTTTTGTTCTTTCTCGTCTATATGATGTTTTAATAATAAACCTAGGTTATGCGCTGCTTCTTTGTCTCCCGGAATCAGTGTCTCTCCGATCACATCAAACAACTTGTTACGCATTTCCGTTTCTATATACGATTTGTTGATAATTCCTTGTCCGGTCCTTGCTTTGACGTCTTCTTGTGTAATCGTATTACGCCAATCTCTCGTTTGGTCATAGACACTATTTCTAAATGCAGATGATACTACTCCTTCGCCTAACATATTTCCTACGTCGGCTAATGTGGTAGCTACTCCTCTAAAACCTTTGGTAATTAAACTCGTCAGTCCTCCACCAAACAACTTTCTATCTAACAACAATACTGATCCAGGGCTTCCTGTAATAAAACTACTACCTAACAGTAAATTGTCTCTTTTATGTATTTCTCTTTCTGCTTGTTGTCTTACTACAAAGTCGGACGCTTGCCCGGACCACATATCTATCTTAGCTTGATCCCAATTATTTTGTTTCCCGTATTCTTTTACAGTCGCACTGGCTAGCCCTACTTGATCCGCGCTCCAAGTTCGTATATCATCTTTGTATTGTTTTAGTTTTACGTCATTGATCGCCGTTCTTACATTCTGATTAATTTCTTTTTCATATCTCTCTGACGTCAGCCCCAAGTCTCCAGCTATATGGGCCGTTCCGTTAATTAACGCTCCTGCAACTTCTCCAAACGCACCTCCTAGATTCGCCATTCCTACTCTTAACTCGCCTAACACAGAATTCATGGAAAAAGCTCCCGATCTTCTTCCTAACTCTTCTTTGGCTTGTTTCATTTGAAAATAGTCTGATACATATTGGGACGCAAATCCAGAAAACTCAGGAGACCAGTGTTGACTTTCTCCATATTTCTGTACTGCAAAACCTACCATGCTGTTTTTAAATTCTTTCCAACGGTTTAAAGCAGCAAGGTCGTTTGTATGAGCACTGTTCATTCCTAATTGAAGAACGGTTCCCATTCCTGTGCCTATAAACATCGCATCTCCCATCAAACCAATCGAATCTAAATGTTTCCCAAGTCCTAAATGTCTAGATCCTAAATGATGTTTAGCACGATCCGCTTCTAAATGTGTAATTAAACCACCCGACAAAAGCGCCGCCGCGTCCGGAGGCAAATCAAACGCATTAGAAAGTGCTGTAGCAACAACGTCTTGTATTGCTTGTCTGGATTGATTCGCAATCCATTGCCCTGTTTTCATACCACCGTATAACACCGATTCGGCGTAACTCGCAATCAAGTTCGCAATTTTTACTTTGTTATTTACTTCGTTGGCTGCAATGGACGCGTTATGATCGTTTTCCATCTGAGCATTTTTTACTTCGTTAAACAGTCCTGCAGTATATTTGTTAGAGGACAAATAGGAATTCAAGTTTCCAAACGAAACATTGACCAAATCTCCGATTCCGTTTTCTTTTGCGTCAAAAATATCTCCTAACCTAGAAGCACCTCTTCCTAATAAAAGTGCTTTAGGATTAGGAGGCGCAATCGTTACAATTCTATCACTTTCACCGTAACAATAAGATTCGCTTCGAGTGGCGTCCGCCCCACACTGGTTAGAACTACCGTTATAAATATTTCTATGTGCGGTTATATTCCCTTTCGAATCAATTTCCACACTTTCATAAGTACGTTCCGTATATTGGTTACAACCTGCATTTGTTAAATTGGCTCCGCATACTTCTTTGCTGGTAATCCAATCCCCAACAGTCATCTGTTTTAATTCACCGTCTTCATCCGTAAACATACGAATGTTTCCGTTTTCGTCTAACACGTATGTGGTGCCGATCTCTTCACCAGAATACTTGTCTTTTGTTGTAATCGTTTTGGTTTTTAGATGATGAGCATCCATTAACGCCTGTTGACCGTTTTGGCTAAACTGTCTTTCGTTTCTCATCGAATCAGCCACATTCTGCATGTAACCTAAAATGTTGTCCATCAAAGCATTGTTAGTCGAAGACAACAAAGTCAAATTCGAAACTCCCGTAATCGCCCTGCTCATACTCGACCCAAAAGAACTTAATAAATCGAAATTGGGAACCCCTCTATTAGCATCTCTATCTAAGTTTTCTAATATATCTCCCCCATACGAAGTAAACTTTCTGATCTCTAAAGGTTTTATCCCTGAATCCAACTGACCTTTGTTCAAACCCGCCAAAATCTGCTGAGTCAACTGCCCATAGTTAGATTGTCCCTGACCGTTTTTCAAAGCGTTGGAAGCGGCGTCAAAAGCGTTTTGAGCCTGTTGTTGTAATTGACCCATCTGCGCCAACCAACTCGATTCGTGATCTTGTAAATCTTGTACACCCGCATTGTATGCGTTTTGTGCGTCCGTTAACGCAGTCTGCATTTGTGTTTGCCAGTTCGCATACTGAGCGTTATACGAAGCCACCTGAGCCGTCCAGTTCGTAACCGAAGGCATAACGTTGGTCATCCAGTCATGTTCAAAACTTTGTAATTGTAACACTAAATCTTGATAGGTAGTTACGTTCGCATACGCGTTGTTATTCGTTACTGTAAAAGACAATTCTATCCAAGCATAATCTTGATAGTGTTCAATATCCGCTAAAAACGGAATACCCGCCCAAACTCCCAATTCTCTTGCAATATAACGGTTAAAGTCATAACCTCTTTGGGAAAAAGTATCATTTGCACCATAAATTCCAGGATCAGGATGAAATATATCTCCAGAATGACAGCCCAAAGGATCCGGACAATATTGGTCTGGTCCTCCGTTTGGATGTGGATCATTATCCTCATTCATAAAGGCTCTTAAATCCGCTTGATTAATACCTGAAATCGTCTCGTATAACTTCGTATAATGTATGCTATACGAAGTTATTACGGATAAGTTGTTCCGAACGCCTTACTTTCGTAAAGAGTTTATAAACGAAAATTTGATTATTCCTTGAACAGAAGCGTAGTGATCACTTGTAGTAACCGAGTTCACCATCATAGTGATCTGAGCTTGCACCTGTGCTTCCCACTGAGTTTGTAAAATACTCACACCCTGAAACACAAACGCGTCCCAATTTCCTACCGTCTGCATTCCATTGGCGACATTAAAAGTCTGGTCCATGGACGTAGCGTTAAAAACAGGAGTGTTTAAATTAGGAACCACCACCGGCGGGGCGTATAACGCGCTATAGATACATAATAGCATTACAATAATTATATGCTTTAAAATGCTTATTTTCATAGTTTACGCCCTTATAAAGTTATATTTTTCAAAAATTTAGCCATTTCCGTGCTTAAAACTAAATTCTTGTTTTCAAAGTTTCACCTTGCTTTTTTTATACATAGTTCGACAAATTATAAATAATCGAATTGTTTATAAATAAAACTATTTGTGATTTTATACGTTGGATATATTCACAAAATGCAACATCTGACTTTTTTTGGATCTTGTCTACTTTATTTTCTAGGCTCTGTTTAAAAATTAATGAGAAGTAAATTTAAAGATGAACAGTTAAGAAAATTAGAAAATATGTATAACGGCAACAAATTTAGAATGACAAATTCAAACCGATTTTCAGTTTTATTGATTCTTATAAAACAAAACTAAGCGTTTGCCGTAAGGAATTCATTTTTTGAGCAAAGTTTTTCATCAAAATCGAATCTGCATTCCTATACTGATAAAAGGATAATATTTAACCTTTCCAGCGATCGCGGTAGATTCGATATAATTAGAATTATAAACTGGGGTGGGATTACTGGGAGTTGTAAATCCGGTCAAAGGATTGGTAAAAGCGCTTTTCGAATAAGGACTAAAGTTATTGTATGTTTGACTAATCTGATTTCTATTACCAAAAAAATTAATCAATTCAACATAAGTATTTACATAACCCCATTGATAGTTCATAAAACGGTCGATCCGAATATCCAATTGATGAAAATCCGGCCATCTACCAGAATTATAATATTCTGAATAAGTTGGATTATAAAGATTGATACCTGTAGAAGCAAGCCCCGAAGCCTTAGAAGAATCCACGATAGGAGTAATCGGAACGTTAGTGAGATACGTATACTTGCTACCGATCTGCCAACTCTGACCGAATTTCCAGGCAAAAACAATGTTCAAAATATGAGTTCGATCGTAGTCGTATAACAAAAGTTTGTCGTTGTCTACTAGAAGTTCCCATTTACCATCGTCATAATAATTGAGATAATTACCGCCTTCGTGAACCTGATACTGAAGCCTGTGGCCTCTATTATCTCTGGTTCTTTGATTTTCCTCGTCGTCTGTAAGTTGAGGTTGATGATTGTTTCTTTTCGAAACCGAATTGGTATACGAAATCCAACCGAAAAACCTGCGTGCGGCGCCTTGATTGGCTTTTAAAAACAACTCCACACCCCTAGAATATCCGTCTCTAGAATTGGAATAATTCATATTTCTAACGATCAAAGGATTATCTTGAACGTCGTCAGGATGATTGACGATATCTCGTTTTTCGTTGTTAGGTTGATACGGATCTTGAACGAACGAATCCGGGGTCACAAGATTAGAATATTGATTATGAAAACCTTCCACTTTGATCAGATAATCGGAAGAAACCCTTTGTTCAATACCACCGGAAGAATGAATCGAATGTTCCATCTTTAAATTAGGGTTACCGGATCTAGAAGAAAACTGTTCAATCTGAAGCGGAGCGTTATAGTGTTCGCCCGTTCCGGCCAAAAATTTTGTAGCGGTCTTAAGAATTTCGTACTCAGCCCTACCTCGAAAAGAATCTTTCTTTTCATGTGCCTTATCATAATAATCGTGTCTATATCCGGGAAGAAAACTGAAACCTCCTATCTTAAACTCCATTTCCGCAAAAGCTGCAATTTCTCTTGTGTGGATAGAATCCCCTTCGATCAAAGCCCTAAACTGACGATTAGAATCCAACAAACTGTTAAAAAAATCCAGAAACGTAGAGTTCGAAGATTTAATGTCCTCACCTTGAAGTTGAATCATCTTATCTCTAAGTTGACCACCAAATCGGAACGTTAGATGTCTTTCAATCAAATTGATCTTAGTATTGTTTTCCAAAAAACTAATGTTTTGAGTCGTAACATTCTGAAGTTCAAAAATCTGTTCTGCAGTCAGAGGATTTTTAAAATCTACTTCAAAAAATTCCTTAAAGTAATTATTCGAAATGGAAATGGAAGTTTCCAACCAAGATTTATTATTGTAAGTGTATCTAAAGCCGCTCGTTCTAAACAATCGATCCAGACCCACGGGAGGACGACCCGAAGCCGCTCCTTGCAGACCAAAAAATTCATTTTTACTGTTTTCAAAATCGTCTTGAGCTTTTGTATATTTCTGTTTGTCCCTGGCACCAAATAACAAAACGTTAAAGGTATGATTAGTTCCAGGTTTCCAATTGAACTTAGCTTGATAGTCTTCGTAATCCGCATATTTAGCGTCTTGAGGGATACCGTCCGGATATAATTTCAAAAGAGTCAAGTTCGGATACGACTTTCTAGCGGAAACAATCGCATATAAATTTTCGGAAATCTTATTTTGATGATAAACGTCAGAAAGAAACGTGTTTAAGTTTAAAACAGAAGAAGTTTTAGCCACCGTATCCGGAGTTTTAATGTCTATAATACCACCGGTCGCAAAACCGAACTGAACGGGAAAAGCCCCGGAATAAACGTTAAAAGATTTTATAATATTATTATTTAATACAGAAGATTGATCTCCCAAGTGATACGGATAAGACATAGGAAAGCCGTCAAGATAATAACCGTTCGCTAAGGTTCCGCCGCCTCTCATCACCAAAAACCCACGTTCACTGTTGGAATACGGATTAGAGTTCCCCACACTGTTAACTAAATTGTTAAACGAAGAGGAAGAAAGTCCAATCGGAGGAACCGCCGTAATTCCAGGAAGAGTCTGAATCGCTTTGAGGGCGTCGTTCTGGGCTCCGGGTAATCTTTGAATTTCCTCTTGTTGAAGAGTGTATCTAGAAAGAGATTCTAAATCTTTTTCACCATAAACATTAATTTCCCCAGGAGTGGGTTTTCGAATAAAAATAAATTTTTTCTCGCCGTCGTGTTCTACGGAAATGTTTTTTTTAAAAACCTTTTCCGAAGTCATAATTCTTAAATTGTAAGAACCGGGAGCAGGAAAGTTCACCTTGATAGAACCTTCTCCACTTGTAATCAGATACTTACCAATTTCTTGAAATACGACCGGAGTGTTAGAAACCGCGTGATTTCCAGTTTCATCTAAAATGACCACTTCTACCCGAATGGGTTTTTGAGCAAACAAAGTAGAATAAAAAAACAAAATCCCAAAAATAAAAAGACAGCTATAAAAATGATTGAGACGCAAAATTAAAAAAGGAGACCAATTTTTAAAATGCCGTATATTAAAAATACTTACTTTTCTAATAAACCAGATTGGAAATCGCGGCAGAATATTTTTGAGATATAAATATAAAAAAACGAAACGAAAGTTAAGTGAAATAGAAACGATTTTACCCAACCATAACTTACGTAGAAATCCATAGTATTCTTCCATATTTAATCCGGAAGTTTCAAAAAAAAGGGAAGGGATTGTTTTTCAAACTATAAATTTTTTCTAAAGAACGAAAACGTTCAATTACAATGAATTTACTACTGATAACTATATAACAAAGTACCAGTATTTTGCACTCATGCGATAAAGATCCAGGATTAAGATTCCCAATTCCACAACACTCTGACTCTAACAAAACCGAATCACTGGATAAAAAATCCATTAGAGTTGTTTAAAAATTAATTCTTAATCCGTTTGTGTTGTATTAATTGAAGCATTTTGCAAATCTTCACTATGGAATTTTTTAAAAACTCTATTATTCGCTTTCATCTTTACTATCAAAATCGATTTCACAGTTAGGAAGTAACTTTTGAATTTCCTGTTTTTCTTTAAATGAGAAAGGATTCGAATACAACCGCAGTACTTGTAAATTTTGAAGTAGCCCGATTTCTTTGGGAAGAGTTTTGAGTTTATTGTTTTGTAGATTTAATTCAAATAAATTCTGAAGTTGTCCAATCTCTTTCGGAATAGATGAAAGTTGATTACCATCTAAATGGAGTGATTGTAAATTTTGAAGTTCTACGATTTCTTTCGAAAGGGTCTTGAGCTGGTTTCTACTCAAATACAACCATTTTAGATTTTGTTGTCGCCTAATCTCTTTCGGAAAAGACGTAAATTGATTATGACCTAAATTCAATGCTTCTAAATTTTGAAGTAGCTCCATTTCCTTCGGAAGAATCTTAAATCGATTACCAGCTAAATCCAATCTTTCTAAATTTTGAAGTAGTTCCATTTCTTTCGGAAGAGAAGTAAGCTGATTACCAGCCAAATTTAATATACGTAACTTTTGAAGTTGTCTTGTCTCTTTCGGAAAAGACGTAAATTCATTATCATCTAAATTCAATATTTCTAAATTTTGAAGTAATTCCATTTCTTTCGGAAGGGATGTAAGTTGATTATGAGCTAAGTTTAATACACGTAATTTTTGAAGTCGTCCAATCTCCTTTGGAAGAGAAGTAAGTTGATTACCAACTAAATTCAATTTTTCTAAATTTTGAAATAATCCGATTACTCTCGGGAGAGAATCGAGTTCATGCAAACCCATACTCACACCCGTACTCATACTCATTTCAAGAATTAAAACGTCCAAAGGGTTATCAAGAGCATCCTGCAAATTATGATACGTTTTTGTCATTTTCAGATTACAACACAAAGACAAGATCAACCCAAAGCTAACAAATATAAAGTGCCACTTCATAAACATTTCTCCGTTTTTCTTTTCCGCCACAATCAAGATTGTAAAAGCAAAGTATATCCATATTTCCAATTTTTAGAGTTGTTTAAAAACAGTTTTAAAAATGGAAAAGATTCTTAATTGTATAGTTCTGGATCCAGAATTACTCAAAAAGAAAATATCATTTTATAGAATGCGACAAAAAGAAAGGCGGGGTTATCAAAAGAAATGAATATAAATTAAGAACTGATACGTAAGCGAGATTCGAGTTTTATAGAAATTACGAACATAAAAATTAAAATCTCGTTTCAATCGGAATAGGAACACAATGAATTTACACATCAATTACAAGAGAAATCAGAAAATAAATCTTGCACATTTAGATCATTCTGTTTTTTTCAATCGGAATTAATAAAAACACCGGAACACGCCCGCCCAAATTTTAGAAACGAAATACTAAAGCGAAACGTCAATTCTTTACAAAACAAAAATGAACGATCCAAACCAGACCTCTTTCATCGAACTAGAGACGTATTCGTTGAACTTTAATCATAACATTTTTTATAAAACAAAAAGAAATTAATATCTTTATCAATCCAAATAGGCACAACACCATGAAACACTATCTCACTTTCAGCGAAGGAACTTCCAATAAATTCTGGCAAATAGAAACAGAAGGAAACACATTCACAGTCACTTACGGCAAAATTGGAACAAGCGGACAAATACAAACTAAAACCTTTGATACCGAAGAAAAATGTCTAAAAGAAGTACAAAAACTTTTGAGCGAAAAGTTAAAGAAAGGGTATCAAAGTTCTGGAAAAGAAACCGTCGGAACAACTACAACTTCTTCCAAACCGACTCAGACTCAATCAGTTTCAAAAGCCAAAACTCCAAGCACAAATGAAAATGAAGCCGCGTCTAAAACATCTTCGGAAAACGGGACAACGGCCCAATCGTCCAGCCAATCAGAAAACCACGCAGCAACTACACATTCAAAAAGCAGCATAAATAAAATTGAAGAAAAAAAATTAAAAGAACCAATCGCAAAAACATTAGGACTTTCTAATGAAGATCTTAAAATCCCTTCCAACATCGTTCCGGTTCATCCAAAAGAAGAACCAAAACCTTTTGATCTCAAAACAAGGATAGAACAACTTTCCTCTTTAAAAAAAGGATACGATTGGTGGACGGTAGATTGGACAGACCAAAACATTCCTTTGTTTATGAGTAAACAAGAAGCCCATTTCTGGTTTTTAGCTCTGACTTGTATGGAAGTTCTACATGGATATGAAGAAAAGAAAACAAAACAAACCATCCAAAAACTTCAAAATTTCCTAAATTCTCAAACGATAGACGGAAACCTAACTCTTGAAAAAGCGATGAATCTTTTAGAACGACAAGAAGATACCTGGAAAGAAAAAAGAATCACTCCTCCATCTTATATCTCACTTCCTTTTTATCATTTATTTGGATTAGAAAAAGTAATACATTTCTTGGCAACCTACAATCATCCTGAAGTAATGAAACAAGAGGATTCTACCAATAGAAGTTACTACGAAGGGTTCTCGCGTCTATTGCCTATCTTGGACGAATCAGAAAGAAAACTTTGTAAAGAACTGATCAAACCTCATTTAAAACAAAAAGAAATAGAATACGAAAATATAATCTCTCCTTTTTTAATCGCCTTGGATCTAGGAATGAAAGACGAGTTATTGCCGATCGTAGAATTCTGGAAATCAAGAGAACCTTCTATAAGATATAGTTATTCCGAATATAGAAAAAATATTATATTCTTATTTCAAGATTCTGAAACAGTAAAACGGCAAATGCGTAAAATCGGACATTTGCTCAAGTCAATCGAAGAGTTAAAACGTTGGATTGCAATTACCCAATATTCCGGTTTGGAATGGGTAGCTCTATCCGTCAAAGCGGTGTTTAACGACTATAATAACGAAAAATATAAAGAAATGCTAAAGTTGTTTTTAGCAATCAAGGCGCCCGAAGTAGCAAAACCGCTTTTGTATCTTTATGCACTTCCTAAATTGGCTGCCGAAACCAAAAATTGGTTTATAGAATGTCCTTATTTTGCAATCGAAGGACTCGTTCCAGCCGTGTTAGACGAAGATAAAAAAATCTCCGAACTGGCAATCGAAATTCTACAATCCTTGTTCGCCAGAGGATATGGAGAAATCATCCTACAAGAAAAGGCAAAACATTCAGCGGAAATCCAGGCAAAAATCAAAAATGAAATATTAGAAAATTCTACTTTTACGGCGGAACCTTTTGACGACTCCAATACTCCTGCATGGCTTTCGGATGCGATTAAAACAATATCCAAAGGAAAAGCGATCTCTTGGGTAGTCCCGGAAGAACTACCACCGATTTTAATTCAAAAGAAAAAATTATCTCCTTCTCAAGTAGCCGCAGTATTAACCGAGCTAAAAGAAAAAGGACTCGAAGAGAGTTCTATTCTATTAAAAAGTTTAAAAGAACACTCAGAAAGCACAAGCCTAGACAATTTCGTCTGGAAATTATTTGAACTCTGGATTTCTCTAGGCGCACCCAGCAAAGACAAATGGGCGTTTACCGCCTTAGGAAAGTTAGGCGGAGATAGAATCGCTCTCAAACTGACTCCTATGATCAAAGTATGGCCTGGAGAATCCCAACACCAACGAGCGGTTTTAGGTTTAGAAATTTTAAAAATGATCGGTTCGGATACGGCTCTAATGCAGCTAAACGGAATCGCACAAAAAGTGAAGTTCAAAGGCCTAAAAGATATGGCGAACACATTTATGGAATCCATCGCCAAGAAAAAAGGGCTTAGAAAATCCGAATTAGAAGATCGAGTGGTTCCGGATTGTGGTTTAGACGAAAACGGCAAAAGGGAATTTAACTTTGGTCCACGAAAATTCCATTTTGTGTTTGGTCCGGATATGAAACCAATGATCAAGGACGAAGACGGAAAAATCAAAGACGATCTTCCCAAACCAAATTCAAAAGACGATTCAGACCTGGCAAACGCTTCTGTAGAAGAATGGAAGTTGATGAAAAAACAGATCCGAGAAATCGGCAAAATCCACCTACATAGAATGGAACAGGCAATGGTCACCGGAAGAAGATGGAAAGTAGAAGAATGGGAAATGCTCATCGCCAAACACCCGTTAATGACACATATCGCCAAAACCCTACTTTGGTGGGTATGTTTTCCCGATCGGAATCAACCGATCGAAGTATTTCGACTAACGGAAGAAAAAGACTACGCGGACATACATGATAATTCCTTAAACCTCCAAGGAGGAGCTTATATAGGAATCGTACATCCTCTGTTGCTGACCCAAGAAGAAAAAAAATCCTGGGGACAATTGTTCAGCGATTATGAAATCATTCCTCCGTTTTCTCAAATTGTAAGACCGATATACGTCCTTTCTGCGGAAGATAAAAACAAAGAGGAAATACCAGGATTTACAGATCAAAAAGTAAAAGCGGAACAGTTAGTATTTGGACTCGAAAAAATGGGTTGGTCCAGAGGAGCGGCGGGAGACGGAGGAGGAATCGACGAACACTCCATACAATTTCTTGCAGATGATGTAACAGCGGTTATACGATACGACGGAGACGACCTTTCCTACGGAAACATAGGCGGTCAGGATTTGGATTTAGAAGAAGCTTATTTTGTAAAAGGTTTAAGAGAACCTTCTTTTTCCGAAGGAAGGGAAACAAAACTAACGTTAGAAGAAATCAATCCCGTAGCTTTCAGCGAAACCCTACATAGTCTATTACAAGTTTCCGGGTTTTCTTACCCAGCATCTAACGAAAATAGTTTGAAAGAAGCCAGAGAAACCTTACTCAAAAATCTACAAACACAGGAAAAGAAAGAAGAAGTATTCGATGAAGTCGATTATACGGAAATATACAACGGATTTTCGGCCGCTTGGAAAAAATTTATTTCCAATGATCACCAAATCACAAGATCCAAAAATCACAAAAACATCTCTAAAATCACGAAAATGTACATAAGAAGTTCCGATAAAATCACTTCTATCCAAGAACTTAAGTTTTTTACTAAATTAGAAGAACTAACAATTAACGGGCCGGTAACAGACTCTTCTTTATTATCGGAATTAAAAAATCTAAAAAAAATCGAGCTTGATGATTGGAACCTAAAAGATCTAAACGTTCTAAACTCTTGCATAAACTTAGAAAAAGTAGAACTTAGAAATATTAAAGGTTTTGAAACTGATTTTGATTGTAGCGAATTGTTAAACGAATCCAAAGCGACGATTCATTTAAATCTATCCGGAACCGAATTCGAACGTTTTCCAATTTCAGTGACCAAGTTTCAAAACCTAACTTCCCTTTCTTTGAGAGACTGTAAACTTTCGGAAATTCCAGAAAGTATAGGCAATCTAAAACGACTCATCGATCTGCACTTGAGTAGCAATAAACTGACCACACTGCCTGCGAGTTTAGGAACCTTAGAACAACTGGTTGAACTCTATATAGATACAAATTCGTTTACTACGATCCCGGATGCGGTGTTGTCTCTTAAAAATCTCAAAAATCTTTCGGTACGATGGAATCAGATTTCAACTTTACCAAATGAAATCGAAAATCTTACATCTCTGGAAGATCTAAATCTACACGCTAATCAACTTTCCAGTCTTCCAACAACAATTCAAAATCTAAGTTCTTTAACTAGGATCGGCTTATCAAAAAATCAGTTTTCAGAATTTCCGGAGCCGATTCTATATTTAAAAAATTTAAAATATCTAAACATCGAAGAAAATCGAATACCTAAGTTACCAGAAACGATCAGAAATTTAAGTAATTTAAAATCTCTAAATATAAGTGAGACTTGGATAGAATCTTTGCCGCAAAGTATCGAAAATCTGACTCAGTTAGAAACTATCTACTTGCCAAAAGCCAAATTCAGAGACATTCCCGATTTCCTAACAAATATACAATCTCTTAAAATAATCAAATTTGAAAGCGAGGACTACAATAAACTCAAAAAATGGTGCGAATTTGAATATTCAAAATATATAAACCTTCTACACGGAAAAAAATATCCAGAGGCGGCCAATAAGATTAAACTTTTATTCTCACAAAAAAGTGCGGACTTTTTAACTCTCCATCAGTGGGAAGTAAAACTAAAAATCTCTGAAAGTTATTACCGTAAGGCTGAGACCTTCGCAACCGTCGTATACGCATTAGCCACAATTCTAAAGGACGAGGAAATCTATTCCATTGCGTCCCAAATGACGGGGGACCAATACATCCATCCAGTTCTTCCTTTCAACCAAGCCTGTTACTTTGCGGTGACCGGCCAAAAGGAACCTATGCTTCAATCGATTCGAAAATCTGTCAAATTGGGTACAAAAGCGGATGAATTTACGAAGGAAAAGGATTTCGCCTCCTACTTAAAAGATCCAGACTTTTTGGAGGCAATCCGTAAAAACTAAAATTTTGTGAAGTCGGATCAGTGCGTGCCTCTGCGGGTATAACCTTGTAGTCAAGCGCAGAGTCGCGCTCTCAGCTCTGGTCAAGAAATTATATTCATTTTTTGTAAAATTTATATACCAAAAAAACAATTTCTTGACCCCGCTTCGATCGCTCACGCTCATAAAAACGTATAACGTTCGTTAAAACCGAGTGCTCCGTAAATACATTTAAATTTTAGTATATACTAAAGTTATTATTTATTTCCAAAAATTATAAAAGAGTTGTTAAAAAATGAAAGTTTTCGTTGTATCAAAATGGGCAATTGAAGCAATTTGTTCATCCCTACAATGGAATTTTTCAACAACTCTAAAGTATAAAATCGATCTTTTGTAAAAAAAAGGAATCAAATTGAGAATATAAAAAATGAGAGAAAAACAAAATTCACTTTTAGACATACAAAAACCACCCGCAGAAAGACTATACTCCGAAGAATTGGAGCGATTAAAAAAAAGGGACGAAACAAAACCAAAACCGCCCGGTTGGAACCTTTCACCCCAAGCAGTCATAGACTTTGTGTTAGGTGATGTAAATTCCGGAATTTCTCCAAAATTCGTAGGAGAACGAAATTTTATAGAATGTTGTATCGTGGCACTCGCCACCAATCGAGGATTAATGTTAATCGGAGAACCAGGAACAGCCAAAAGTTATTTGAGTGAACTTTTGGCCGCCGCAATTTCTGGAGATTCTTCACTTACGATTCAAGGAAGCGCCGGAACGACGGAAGATCAAATTCGTTATTCTTGGAATTACGCACTGATGTTATCAGAAGGACCGTCCGAAAAATCCCTAGTCCCTGCTCCAATTTATGAAGGTATGAAGTTAGGAAAAATAGTTCGTTTTGAAGAACTTTCCCGTTGTCCTGGAGAAATTCAAGACACGTTACTCTCCATATTAAGCGATAGGGTATTACACATACCGGAATTGAACGGAGAAGAAAATGTACTCTTCGCCAAACAAGGATTTAATATCATAGCCACTTCCAACACGCGGGATAGAGGAACCAACGAAATGAGTTCCGCATTAAAACGAAGATTTAACTTCGAAACCGTAACACCCATTTCTAGCATTTCCGAAGAACAAGCGTTAGTCGAGAGAGAAATGGAACGTTTATTAAAACAAGCAAACGTGCCGACAAAACTTCCCCAGGACTTGACAGAAGTACTCGTAACCTGTTTTCACGAATTACGAAATTCTAAAACAATTTCCGGAAAGGCGTTGGAACCGCTTAGTTCCACGTTGAGTACCGCGGAAGCGGTCAGCGTAGGATTTTCTGCCGTATTACACGCGTATTACTACGACGAAGGAAAAGTAAACGCAGGACATATAGTCTCTAACATGTTAGGTTCCGGTGTAAAAGATTCGGTTGAAGACTTAAAAAAAATAAGACACTACTTTGATCAAGTGGCCGCATATCGAAACGGACACGCTTGGCCAGAGTTTTATCAGTCTAAAAAACTTTTAAACAGGAATTCCTAACTAGATCCACTGTAAAATCCAAAAATGACAATTATTCATATAAAATTTTTGGCAAAATCTCAGTTTGATGATATAAATTAAAAATTTGATGCAGTTCGAAATAAAATATAAAAAATCTCTAAAATATACTTTGAAATTTATAAAATATAATCTTTGAATATTCTAAAAATTAATTTTATGAAAAACTTCACAAACAAGCAGAGTCACTTTTTCCATAAAACAAAAACCGAAAAACAATGAATTCTACTCTTTTCTTTCCGATACGACATCATAGCGTTTCTGCGTCACTCTCTCTTCAAAAATATATAAACGAATTACGTCCTTCAGCAATTTTAATCGAAGGTCCTTACGACTTCAACCCAAAGATAGAAGAATTATTTTTACCTCATACTCTACCGATCGCAATCTACAGCGTCTTCAGAGACGAACAAGGATTTTCCAAAGGAGCGTATTATCCTTTTTGCAACTACTCTCCAGAATGGATCGCTCTACAAACGGCCAAAACCCTAAAAATTCCTGCTCGTTTTATAGACCTTCCTTGGGCCGATTTATATACCATCAAAAGTGTTTCGGAAAAACCAAATGTTAAAACGGTACACGACGAACTTTTTTGGAAAAACGACTTCGTTTTAGCACTTTGTAAAAAAATGGGAGTTTCCGATTTTCACGATTTATGGGATGAACTTTTCGAAGTCAATCACCTAACACAAATAGACGAGTATAAAGAACAAGTGACCCTTTTTTGTAATTACGTTCGAAAAGAAAATAAACATTCCGAAGAAATCGTTCAAGCAAGAGAAGCGTTTATGACACATCAAATTCGACTTGCACAAACACAATTTACGGGTCCGATTTTAGTAGTTACAGGAGGTTATCATTCTCATACACTTCAAGAAAAGATTTCCAAGCCGCCCCAAGCAGACGAATTATTCTGGGTCAATCAAGAGGAAAAATTCTACGACCGAGAAATTTCCTTAACTCCTTATTCCAACTCTAGATTAAACACAACTAATGGTTATACTTCCGGAATACCAAGTCCGGGTTTTTATGATTTTGTTTGGGAAAGTTTTCAAAAACAGGGATCGTTCGATCATCGTCTACTAGTTCAAAAAATCCTAAACGCACTTAGAAAAAAAGGACATAGAATCGGCTCCGCAGATAGGATCGCTTCCGAAACCATGAGCAAGGCCCTGGCCGATTTACGAGGTCACAAAAATATTTGGAAAAAAGATCTGATCGACGGCTTTCGTGCGACCGTCATCAAGGACGAAATCGCTAGAAACGTTAGTCACCATTTACTTGATTGTATTTCGGAAGTGATGGAAGGAAATCGTATCGGTCGTTTAGCAGAAGGAACATCCCTACCTCCGATCTTTTTTGACATAGAAATTATATTAAAAAAATTAAATCTTTCTGCAAAACGGGAAACTAGAATTTTAGAATTGAATTTGACGGATTCGGAACAAAGGGAACAAAGCAAGGTTTTACATCGTTTGTATCTTTTAGAGATCGCCGGTTATACTTTTTTAGAAGGTACGGATATGATCTCCCGAAAGGATTTAGAAAAAATAAAAGAAAAATGGAATATCTCTACAAAAGCTGAGTTTCATTCTTCTTGTATAGAAGCATCTCGTTACGGAGCCACACTCTCAGAAGCCTCAGCAGGAGTGTTAAATCAACGTATCCGTTCAGAAACCGATCCCGAACTGGCAGCCATCTGCCTCGTTGACGCAGCGTTAGCCGGTTTAGGAAAACATTTAACTTTTTTACTAAAACAATTTTCAGATATAATTTCAATTGCGGGCGATTTTTTAAGAATGTGTTCCGCGCTAAAACACATTTCTTATTTATATAAATATGACGAAATTATAATATTAGAAAACAGGGAAAGCCTAGAAGGAATATTTCGAGAAAGTTATCTACGATGTCTCAATCTTTTGGATCGATTAGGAGCCACATCCTCCGACGGTTTAAAACTAGCCAAAGGAGTTCAAACGATCGTACAGACATATCAGTATTTTGCCGAATCCTTAGAATTATCCTTAGAAGAGATACGGGGCGTGTTATCACGTGTGGGAACAGATGTAAAAATAGATCCTTTCGTACAAGGGGCCGTTTTCGGGGGACTGAATTTGATCGACGACCAATCGATCTTAGATCAGCTCAATTCATTTTATGATCCTACCGAACTTGGAGATTTTTTATCCGGATTTTTTTTAATCGCCCGAGAAACTGCTCAAAGAGACAAAACACTCCTAACCGCCCTAAACATTAGAATATCAGAATTATCTCATTCTGAATTTTTAGAAGCACTACCCGCCCTACGTATGGCTTTTACTTTTTTTACTCCCAGAGAAAAACATAAAATCGGCCAAAATTTATTTGAAATCATACGACCTTCCTTAGACAAACTATCCGATCATGAAAACCCAGAAACAATTTTAAGAGCAATCGAATTTGAAAAGATTTTGTTCGAAACCGCATCCAGATATGGAATTAGAACTAATTACTACGAAGACGTATAAAATTGAAAAATACAAGCCGGAGCTATTAAATGATTCGCAAAAACAAAGAAAAAATTAATCCGACCACATTCTTTTGTCGTGTTTCGTTTTATGGATATAATTCAAATTAAAACTTTTCTAACTATAAAAATATTACATATTCAATAATTACAATATATGAAAAACGATTTTAGCACATTCATTCGATGGAAACTCATTCTTGGCAACGGTTCAGAACAATCTTTTGGAAACGAAACATTTTCCGAAGAACAACAAAGAATGAACGTTGCGATGGAATATCTATACGGTAGAGAGTATAAAGAGGATCGTAACGTACGAACCGGAGGTCTGAACGAATCCAATCTGACCGTACCTTTATGGATCAACGAAATACATGAACTTTTTCCTAAAAGAACGATAGAACGGATCGAAAAAGACGCATTAGAACGTTATCAAGTGATGGAAATGGTAACCAATCCAGAACTTTTGAAACGGGCTTCGCCTAATACAACTCTTTTAAAAGCGGTATTACACACTCAACATCTTATGAATCCGCAAGTATTAAGCCTGGCCCGAGAACTCGTTCGAAAAGTGATCGATGAATTGATGAAAAAATTAGAAACTACAATATTAACTTCTTTTCAAGGAGTTAAAAATAGAAATCTACGTTCTTCTTTAAAGATTTATAAAAACTTCGACATCAAAAATACGATCCGCTCCAACTTAAAACACTACGATCTTAAATCCCAAAAGTTGATTCTTCAAAAGCCATTGTTTCATTCCAGAACTTATCGTTCTATAGCAGAACGTTGGCATCTAATCATTTTAGTGGACCAATCCGGAAGTATGTTGGACAGTGTCATCCACTCTGCGGTTACCGCTTCCATCTTTTGGGGAATTAAATCGATCAAGACCAGTTTGATTTTATTTGATACCGAAATCGTGGACGTTACAGATCATTGTTCTGATCCGGTAGAAACTCTCATGAAAGTGCAGTTAGGTGGTGGTACGGATATTGGTTCGGCTCTATTATATGCAGAAGGAAAAATCGAAAACCCGCGCAGAACCATAATCGTATTGATTAGCGATTTTTGCGAAGGAGCCCCTCCCTTAAAACTCATTTCCAACACTCATCACTTGGTGGAAAGCGGAGTGAAAGTGTTAGGTTTAGCAGCGTTAGACGAAACTTCAAATCCAAACTATGACAAGGAAATGGCAGAGAAACTCGTAAATGTGGGAGCAGAAATAGCCGCGATGACTCCTGGAGAACTTGCCAATTGGGTAAGCGAAAAAATCAAGTAGGAATACAATGCGTCAAGATATTCTCTCCTTATCACTGCAAGAATTAGAAGTTTTAACGAGCAAAGGAACGGTAAACCGAGCCCTAAAGGATATAGAATCCGGAACCAAAGGCGAGTGGAAAGAAACCGAAAACGGAAGTATTGAAGTCGTTTGGGAAGATTCGGTCACGTGTATTTTACCCGGGTCCGTTCCAATTCAAGAGTCAAGTTGTACTTGTTCTTCTACGGGAGTTTGTAGACATATCATACGAACGATTGTCGCTTATCAAAAACGAACCATCTCAGACAAACCAAATCTTTCTTGGAATCCGGGAAGTATTAGCGATGAAAGTTTGCGTTCTTTTATTTCCGCTTCTTCGTTTACAAAAGCCAAATCCATTTTTAATTCCGGCATTGCCGTAGAACTGGATAGAACGGACGTTCCGGTTGCAAAAATTCACGGACTTGGAACCGTTCACTTTCCAGTTCCGAACGATATTCGATACGCTCGTGCAGATTGTAAAGGATCACTTGGTGAACAGATAATCGCTGTAGCGGTATGGTCATTTCGTCTAACGCACTTAGAAAAAGAATTTGTTTCTACTAACATTCAAGAAATAAAAATCTCGTCAGATATTACGGATAGAGCCAATATAATTCTGAAAGAAATTGTACAATATGGATTTCAAGGAGCTTCCGAATATTTAAAAGAAAGATTGTCTCAATTGGAGCGTTCCTGTTTAGAAGAAGGGCTCTTATGGCCGGCGGAAGTTTTATCCGAGCTACAGGAGGAATATTCAAAATATCTTTTACACGATTCCTTGTTCGATCCAGATCAAGTTGTATACCTTTTAGGAGAATGGATTATACGAATGGATGCGTTAAAAGAAAATAAAGGTGCCGTTCCTTCTTTAGTCATCAGAGGAGATACAAAAGCGTATTCTTCCGAATTGATCGTCAGAAGTTTAATTGGGTTAGGCTCCGGAATCAAAGTTTTTAAAAAAGGTTTTGTAGTACTTTCTTATTTTGCCGATCCTAAATCCGACAAAATACTGTTATACGAATGTTCTTTCGAAAAGCAGATGGATGAACCGTTCCACTCTATCGGTAATTTTCCTGTGCTCAAGGGAATTCCAATTTACGATTTCGGAAAAAGTTCTATCCTCAGTTCTTCGATCAAAAAAAACGCATCTGGTAAATTACAATTCAGTAATAAAGTAACTTTAAATCCTCAGACGTTTTCTTTTGAATCTCTGAGCAGAAACATTTTTTCCGACAATTTTAATGAAACGATGAAAACACTTTTAGAAAAACCTCCTCGTCCTTTAGGTCCCCGTTGGGCGGCTGGTAATTTTTTTGTATTTAAAGTAGAACGTTTTACTCAACCTCATTTTGATAATATTTTACAACAAATGAATATAGAATTGGAAGATCAAAATGGGAACATTGCATACGCTCAGCTACCGTATTACAGCAGAGCATCCTACGGCATAGAAAATCTACAACACGCGTTAGTCGATTCTCATTTACGTTACGTCTGCGGAATTGCAGATGTAACCTCTGGCAGACTTTACATAAAACCGGTGTCGTTCGTAATCGAACAAGGGGGGAATCGTACGATGTTACAGCCTTATTTAGACCCAAAATCCCATTCCGACAAATCTAATTTTCAAACCCAAAATCAAGTTCGTTCAGAAACGGACTCCCTAAAAAATTATATTACAGAATTAAGAACTACTATCTCCGAAGTATGCCTAATAGGTCTAAAACAATTTGGTAAAATCAATCATTGGAAAAAACTAGTTCAACAATCCGAAAACCTAGGATTAAAAAGAATTTCGACTCTTTTAGAATCCGTAATTACATCAATACAATCTTCAAAAGAAACTAACGTTTCTCCTATTTTTACTTTAATCGCCCTACTTTGCCTTTCTAAAGAAATGGAACTTTTATCTCAAAAGTAATTTCTGTTATTTGTATAAGGTTTAGAAATCAAACATCGCCCTTTAAAGGACGATGTTTTTGAAAAACTTACTGTTCTACACAGAGAAGATTTAGATTGGTATTACAATCATGGTTATCAACGGTAAAAGCTCCTTCTGGAGTTATATCCGCTTGAAGTTGGGTTGTATTTCCAGCCTGTCCAGTAATAAGTCCGTCGGCAGAATTCCAATTATTACAGTTTGATAATGGCTCCCAAAGAAATCCAACGTTGTTTCCTAAACCGTTCCAAAAGAATTTTTGAGCTCCTGAATCAATTCCATTTTGAAGATTATCTACAACAATAGAATTTGCGTTTGTAGTAAAGGTAATCGTAGTGCCGTCGCTCCTACGGTATTGTTTGTTTGGATAAAGAACCCAATCTTTTTTATCTACTGATCCATCGAAAGCAGAAATAACTTGTCTTCCAGTTGGACCGTCGACAATCAAAGCCTTATAAGCTCCCGTTAAACTAGAAGATTTTGCAGCGGCACACTTTGCGTCTGCTCCAGAAATTCCACCTAAGTTTCCATTATAACCCGCCCCGTTATTGGTAGCGATAAAAGTTCTACAAAAAGAAGCATCCTTACAAGAAGTAACGACGGGAGTAGAAGTATTATTAGAAGAACCTAATGAATTGAGAAGGAAAAGAAGTAGTTCTGAATTATCTTCTTCTTTTTTATCCCCACACGAATAAAGAGCGCATACAACGGATCCGATAAGCAATGTTAGAAATATTTTTTTCAAGATTTTATTTCCTTATTTTAAATTGATTCGTTTGAATTTACTTTTTCAAGTTTAGATTTAAAAATTTTTAACCTAAAAAGCAAATCAAACGAACTTAGAACTAAATAACAGATCCAGGTGAGTATTTCTCACCTTTTGGAAATAAATTTATAATCTATTGGAAAAAACTTTTTTAAGTTCTATCAGTAAAGGTTACAACAAAGACATTATATTATATCTTGAACAGATTCGTTTTATAAGATACAGACTATATCTGAAAACAAAACTTTTTTTGACTTATAAGAACAAAAGGTTGTTTCCTAAAAAGTTTTTTATTTACAGTGCATCTCAAAACCTAAATAGAAAGGTGTTAGTTGAGTCACTTCGCGCGAACGCGCCGAATTTTTCACTTTATCGGAAAGATCAAGGCTGCGGCAACTAAAGCATCTCGCTTTTATTGGCGTTCAACGGGTTCTTATGAAAGTTTAAAAACAATACGTGATCGATTGATGAATAAAATCCATTAGAATCAATCAACGAGACTGTTTATTGAGAATTAGTATATAATGAATTTCTAATTTTATTTCGGTCATTTAAATGATTATTTGTATGTAGAAATTTGTTCTTTAGATTTGGATTTATAGGAATTCCTTGAAAAATTCCGCACAAAACTTCAAAATTACTACCGTTTTTAATGTGAGTTCGACGTAATAAAATTAGGGCGAATCTGGCTTGCCACAGGCAGCCGGACCAGGCTCTTTAGCTTCGGTCAAGTTATTGTGAAACTACAGAATCAGATTCAATTTTCATAAAATACCAATAACTTGATCCTAAAACGCTTTCGTAAAAAGCGTTTTGCTGAGTTTCCAACGCGACCCTGCAGAGCGCCCCTTAGGAAAGCGTTTTGCTGAGTTAACGCGATTCATAGAGAGCGTTGTGCTGAGTTCATTCATCGATCCCTTTCGCGTTATATCAAACTCACGTATTTTTAATATTTCTCTAAGAGCCTAATAAATCCAATGTAGTAGTTCCCACAGATTACTACTCGGATATATCAAAAGAATACGATTGTGAACTTGTTTTAAAAGTTAGAATGTGGGATCTACCACAAAAAAGCCCAAAATTTGGGTTAGGTGTAGTTTTTTGAGAACCTTTGCATCCTCGCTAAAATGCCAGTAATTTTTAGTGTTATTTTTATGCGTCCGAGTAGTAGGTTTCTTTACGCAGTTTCTGACTTTTTAAGAGTTTTCCGCTCTTAAAAAATTGTAATAGTTCCCACATTTTCAAAGACTATTTAACGTGAGTTCGACGCAAGAAACCCATAATACTGAAAAAAAGTTGGAATCAGAACTTCATAGATCGATTCTTTAAATGTGGGAACTATTACAAACCACGGTTTTACAAACAAATTCTAAAATTAGAGGAACTACTACTTTTTAAAAATTTTTTCTTAAGCCGGACTCACATTAAACTGGGATTTAAATTTTAAAGATGGCCGTAAAACAGCGGTTTTATGCAAAAATCGGATTGGACGATGATTCTTTTGGTATTTCATAGTAGTTCCCACATTTTCAAAGTTTAATTGGTAAATCTACGATTTGCAATAGTTCCTACATTTATTTTTTTTACGAAAAAATTGACCTAAGATTTCCTTACGTTAATATAAGTTCACCAAAACTCCATTACCGACTAACGCTACAAAAGTTTTTGATCCGAAAAATAATTCACTCAAGAACCAAATGTATATTAGGTGCCGCTTATACACATTTTATGGCAAATATTTATTATTAATTTATTAAAATATTCTACTTTACTACAATTTAGAATCTGTCAATTTCTACCAAATTCTTTTTTCCAATACAAAATCCCTAAAAGTACAAAACCAATCAGACAAAGAAACCCTTGCCAAAACCGTAATAAGAAAAAATACCCTAAAGAAAACATTCCAAAAAATAAAGCGGCCGTTCCTAATAGCCAAAGAAAGATTTTTTTATAAAAATCCTCGAGCCTTTTTTTATCATCTTCCCCTTTCCAAAATCCGATAGGATCTACTCTTTTTATAAAATCGTCTAACGTGTTTTGTGGAACTGGCGGAGTTAGGAACGTAACTAGGATAGAAACCACAACGGAACCAATCGCAACCCAAAATAAAAGATATTCCGATCGAATATTTGGAAAAGAGGGATACAAAATCATAGAAAGGATCAGCGCAGTGATCATTCCAGAAAGTTCGGTCCAAGCGTTAGTTCTCCACCAAATCCATCTTAGTATCTGAGGCAATCCCATTCCGGAAGCAAACGCCAGCAAAAACTTCCAAGCGTTTGCGATGGATTGAATCTGAGTGGCTACCAAAATGGCGATGATAGACATAGTAACTACTGCAATTCTACTCGCTTTCACTAAAGTTTTATCGTCCGCTTTTGGATGTACAAATCTCAAATAAAAATCGTTTACGATATAACTCGCACCCCAATTGATATGAGTGTCAGCCGTAGACATAAAAGCAGCCATCAAACTCGCAAATACAATCCCTAAAATTCCGTTGGGTAATATCAATTTCATTAAAATTGGATATCCCATCTCGCGATCCCCGCCAACGATCCAGCCTTCCGAAAAGTATTTCGTCGGATCATGCAGAGGAAACACGACTAACGTTACAAGTGCGGTTAATATCCAAGGCCAGGTACGAATCATAAAATTGGCCACGTTGAACCAAAGAGATCCTTTTTCCGCTTCTTTTGGATTTTTTGCGGTATGAATTCTCTGAGCCAAATATCCGGAACCGTCAGAATAATACTGAGCCCACCACTGTACGCTTATAAATATTAGAAAAACGTTAATTGGTAACGAAGCTTCCTGAAAGTCCGGCCAAAAACTCAAAATCGATTTGTGTTTGTCGGGATATATTTCTTCCATTTTTGAAAGCAGTCCGGAAACTCCTCCCTGGCTCGAAACCGCATATACCGCGAACAAAATAGCCCCTCCCATTCCCAGAGCAAATTGAACAAGATCGGTCAGGATCACACCTTGGATCCCTCCCATACTGCTATATACAATCACCACCAAAAATAGAATCAAAACAGTAATCGTATTATTCAAAGAATCGAATATTAAAAAAGAAGGCCATACGTTTTGTATGATCGCAAATCGATCGGCGCCGAGTAAATCTTTCCAATCTAAAAAAGGTCCGGTAATTTTGGACATCGCTTTAAATACCCATCCGAGTACAATCGAATTTACTAATATACTTAAATAGAATGCCTTGACCATTCTAAGTATGATCGCCGGTTTACCTCCATAACGTAGTTCTACAAATTCTACGTCCGTGAGTACTTCCATCCTTCTCCATTTACCCGCAAAAAAAACGGTCATGGCCATATAACCGATCGCCCAACTCCACCAAAACCAATTAGCCGAAATTCCATCAGCCGCGACAAAACCGGTAATTACAAGTGGAGTATCCGCGACGAACGTGGTCGCAACCATGGAAGTTCCGAGCCACCACCAAGGTAGTTTACGATCGGCTACAAAGTAGGATACGAGACTTTTGCCCGCTTTTGGAGAAAGTAAGATCCCCGCCGCAAACGCAAAGGATAGATACATAAATATAAAAAACCAATCGATAACGCTGAACATATTTTTTTCTTAAAGGTAAAATCAAGACTCGTTTGAAGTTGATAAAACTTTCGTCAGTTTTAATACCTTTCCTGAAAACGAAACCTTCTTTCCAAAATATAATGAATCAAAATCGAATTCTCTTGATCCTCCGTCTGTTATGAAAATCATGACTGCCATAAGGTTATGGCAAATATAATCGTTCAAAAATACGGCGGAACTTCCGTGGGTACTCCGGAAAGGATCCAGAACGTCGCAAGAAGAATCAAATCCTATCATGATAAAGGTCAACAAGTGGCGGTTATAGTTTCCGCGATGGGGCATACCACGGATGAACTTGTAGACCTCGCGGCAAAAATTTCTTCCAATCCGCCTAAACGTGAAATGGACATGTTACTTTCTACGGGCGAACAAATTTCCACTGCACTTCTCGCTATGGCTCTTTGGGAAATCGGAGTTCCAGCCACTTCTTTTACAGGTTCTCAAATCAAACTTCTTACGGACGGAAATTTCTCAAATGCTAAGATCAAAATGATCGATCGATCCAGAATCGATTCTGCGTTGAACGAAGGTAAGGTGGTCATCATCGCGGGTTTTCAGGGAATAGACGCGGAAGAAAATATCACAACTTTAGGAAGAGGTGGTTCCGACACTTCTGCTGTCGCTGTCGCCGCCGTTTTAGGTGCAAAAGAATGTGAGATTTATACGGACGTGGATGGGGTTTACACCGCCGATCCAAGAGTTGTTCCCAGCGCCAAAAAACATAAACAAATTACTTACGAAGAAATGCTCGAGCTAGCGAGTTTAGGTGCGGGTGTTCTTCATTCCAGAAGTGTGGAACTTGGGATGAATTACGACGTGGTCATTCATGTTCGCTCTAGTTTCAACGATAATATAGGAACGCTCGTGGTGAGCGAGGATAAGATTATGGAAAAATTAAAAGTAAGTGGTGTTACCGCTAAAAACGATCAAGCAAGAATTACAATCGCAGGGGTTCCGGATAAACCAGGTTTAGCTGCAGGACTTTTTGGCGAGCTTAGTTCTAAACATATTCTTGTAGATATGATCGTTCAATCTTCTCCGCATAACGGTATGAATACGATTTCCTTTACTATTCCGAAAAAAGACGTCCAAGAAGCGAAACCCATTCTTCAAGGATTCTCGAAGTCGCATAACGCAAGTGAACCAGAAATCAACGAAAATATTGCGATCGTTTCCGCGGTCGGAGTCGGCATGAAATCACACGTAGGTGTCGCTGCAGGAATGTTCAAAGCACTTGCAGACAACGGAATCAACATAGAAATGATTTCTACTTCGGAGATCAAGATCTCCTGTGTAATTGCAGAAAGTCAGGCTAAAATCGCTGTCAATAAAATTCACGACGTATTTGGTCTTTCTTCTTAAAGTCCGTTCCAAAATCCACAAACGTCACTTTGAAAATTTACTGTACCACGACAGTTTCCAATCCTTTTTTGTTTAGGGATTTTTAAACCTTATTTTCCATTCGCCACTTTTATCAAAACCCAATTAGTCGATGATTTTTTGATAGTATTCATTTTATCTTTTTTAAACCGGTTTTATTTTTTTCAAAGTATATTCAAAAAAAATTATAAACGATTATGATTTTTTTGAAAGACCATTGGCACAGTCAAAATTTATTTTTAGATACTTCTACAAAACCGGTCCTGATTCTTATTTTTATGTAAAGCTTTAAAAAATTATATTTATTGAATATTATATAGTTTTAATTAAAAAACTGTTTCAACTGACCACTCCCATAAAACAGATTGAAAATTCATTTTTCAATAACTCTAGTTTTAAAAACGTTTATTTTAAACTAACGTGAGTTAACACAAAAAGGATCGATGCGATAGGAACTTTAGCAAAACACTCTTTCAAACTAAAACGTCTCACTGTTCGACAGGCTCATATACTACATTGGATTATACAGAACTCTCCTAACCGACGCTTTATAACAACATTTACCGAGGTTCAATTTTATGGGATGAGTAAAACATATATTCTAGCAACAAACATAATTCAAAATTAAAAATACGAAACACAGTAGTTTTCATAATTACGTCTCTTTAGATAGTTATAAATTTCTAATTCTATTCTTTCTTTAACTATATTATAGATTTTTAAAAGCCGATCATTTATAATGAAAACGCTTCTGCGAACCTGTTTCTCCCGATCAATCACGAACCTTTCGCACCCTTGTATTGATTCTCTGTTTGGCGATTGAACGGTTTCGCTTAGCATTTGTTCAGCATGGCAAAAGTAGGTTCGCAATTATTATGTCTATAAAAGCCAATAAAGCTTTTATAATATATAATTTTTCGACCTATCAAGCCGCTGTTCTTTCTCTTCTTTAAAAGGAGAGAAAGAACAAGCCAAAGCCAATCCAGATTGTATTCAATTCCGACAGAACCCAATTTATTTCAGTTTGAATTCTCTATGACAAAATAGCGCCCCTTCTGAACTTGAAAAGAATGAGTTCAGCCGAGAAAAAATTCTCTAAAAGTATGATATCAGAATTTGTTCGTAAAACCGCGATTCGTGGTAGTTCCCACATTTTAGGAATCGATCTGTAAAGTTCAGATTTCAACTTTTTTCAGAAAAATGAATCATGTTCAAACTCACGTTAGTATAAAATCAATTTTAAGGTAGATCCCCACTTTGTAACATGAACAAAAAAGTGACTACTCACACATGAAAATAATACGATTCTAATATTTCTTTCAAAACTTAAAATGTGGGAACTAACACAAAACAAGCATAAATTACGGAACAACACAAATTATAAGAGCTTTTACACTTTCGCAAATAATACACTGCTCATTTTTGATGCCATTTTCATAATAATTTAACATGGGTTTGGCGTAAAAGATTCACTTTATAAAAACCTAATCTTTCCATAAAAAATAAATATGGAACTTTTCGACGCGAATCACAAAAAATGAATGTTTAAAAATTCGTAATGCGACTTAATCCGTGGGAACTACTGCAAATCGGAATTTTACGGTAAAACTTAAAATGTGGGAACTCCACTATTTTTAGTCTTTAAAAAACTAGGATTCATCATACTATAAATGAATGTAGGAACTCTTCTTTAGAAAAATTTCTCTTATGCTCAAACCCACTCTAAAATATTTCCGAACGATAATTCCAAACTAAAACTTCAACGTGAGCAGAGCGTTTTGCTTTAGTTCATTCATCGATCCCTTTCGCGTTAACTCAAGATAATTTTAAAATAGAGTTATTGAAAAATTCCATGGTGGGATTAACAAAACTGCGTCCATCTGCCGTTTTCATAAAACAAAAACAGATGGAGAATTCATCTTTCAACAACTCTAATGATTATCTTCGAATTTTACAAAATCATCGAAAGCAAAATCAATCAATTGATAATTTGATAAAATTTAAATACCTATAAATAAATTATGGAGTATTTTTTTATATTTAAATATTATTTATTTTTAATAAATAAATGAATTAATTGTTTTTCCAAACAAATTTTCATTTTAGGGCCTGTCCTAAAACCGTCCAACGTGGGAACTCATACAAAAATGATAATAACAAAAGAATACTACTGATCTCTATAAAATTGAGCACCGTTAAGTTTATCACAAAACACTCATTCCATGCAAAATATTAGGTACTTTATTATATTAGTTATGAGTAAAAAAGAATAAATCATTCCATACGACGGTTTTTGTGGGAACTAACACATTGGATTGAAGATTTAAAAAAGATTCATTCTAAAATTTGGGGACAAATTTTAACTAAGAATCAAATTTTCGCATAAAACTATTAACTTTCAGACATGACAAAAATTAAAAATCTATTTCGGAGATGAGTTAAAGTCCAAAAAGAGACGACTCCCTTCTATAATTTATACTTTCCGAATATACAAAATTCCTAAAAATCTAAATACTATCTTATTTTTTAAAATTTTTATTTTAAAAAATGATTTTATTTAAGAAAATTTGAATTTCTTTCCGAAATTCTATATAACATTTTCAACCACTTTCCAAAACTCGGGATGACAAAAGATAAACAATCCATTTTTATAGCACACGTTCTTCGCAAAGATGACGGTAGTTTCGTTGAACATCTCATAGACGACCACCTCTATTCGGTAGCGGAGTTTGCAAAAAAATTCTGTGAAAAATTTGGAGCAGAAACTTTTGGTTATCTAATAGGTCTTTGGCACGATTTAGGAAAATTTAAATTAGAATTTCAAGAAAGAATTCGAATCCGTTCAGGACATATTGGAGAAGAAGCCCACCTAGAAGGAAAAACGGCAAAGTCAGTAAAACACTCAGTCAGCGGAGCGATTCACTGTCTCAACAAATTCAAACAAAGCGATATTATTAAAAAATTAATATGTCTACCAATACTTTGTCATCACTCCGGTCTAAAAAATTTTGGGATCGACGTAGATATTCAGCTAAACGACGAAAAAGAAATTTCGGCATTATCCGAAACCATTACGTATATCCCTCAACAAATATTAGACGGAATCGAATTAAAGCAACTCGGTAAAAGTTTTAAAGATCATTCCTTATTAATCCGGATGTTATTCTCCACCTTAATCGACGCGGATAGACTAGATACAGAAAGATTTATGGATCTAGTCAAATTCAAAGAAAGATATTCAAAAACCATAATCCTACAAGATTTAAATATCAAATTAGACAAACACCTGAACGACATACAAAAACAAGCAGATGCTACAAAAGTAAATTCAATTAGAAAAAGAATCTTAGAAGAAGTTCAATCAAAAACAAATCTAAAACCCGGATTTTATACTTTAACCGTTCCTACCGGAGGAGGTAAAACGTTAACTTCTTTATCGTTTGCTTTAAAACATTGTATTGAAAACAAAATGGATCGAGTGATCTACGGTGTTCCTTATTTAAGTATCATAGAACAAACCGCAGACGTATTCAAAAAAATATTGGGGGAAGATTCCGTTTTAGAACATCATTCGGGTATAGATATTTCCAAGGAAAAAGAAAATTCTATAAATAGGCTTTTGACCGAAAACTGGGATCATCCTTTAATCGTAACCACAAATGTTCAATTTTTTGAAAGTCTATTTTCCTCTAAAACCACAAAAGTAAGAAAACTTCATAATATTATAAATAGCGTAATTATTTTGGATGAGGCGCAGATGATTCCTCCCCAATTTTTACAACCGATCGTAAAAACACTAAAAGAATTAGTAGAATATTATAATGTAACAATAATATTATGCACCGCCACCCAACCCACGTTATCTTCTATAAAATCTACCGATCTCAATTTTGACGGGATTGACACAGCAATAGAATTGGCTCCAGAACCGGAAAAACTTTTTCAAGAGCTAAAACGAGTAATAATTCACAAACCGGAAGAGAAAAAACTAAGTTTTATGGAAGTTGCAACAAGAATTTTAAATTACGATCAGGTTTTAACAATCGTAAATCGTAAAAGCGACGCCAGTGGAATTTTCAATCAACTAACCGGAAATAAATATTATCTAACTACAAATCTTTGTGCAGAACATCGCAGAGACATTCTTAAAAAAGTAAAAAATCATCTAAACAATGGAGAATCGGTTTATCTAGTCAGTACTCAATTGATTGAAGCGGGAGTTGATATTGATTTTCCTATCGTTTTTAGAGCCGTTGCCGGACTCGATAGTATCGCCCAAGCGGCCGGAAGATGTAACCGTGAAGGTAAATTATTAGATGAAAACGGACAAGAAAAACTAGGAGAAGTATTTTTATTTAAACCAGAACAAAATCCTCCTGCCGGACATCTTTTACAAACCGAACAAGCAAGTAGAGATTGTATAAAAAACTTTGAAGAGCTAATCCATCCAGATACTTTAAAACAATACTTTAACACTTTATTTTGGTTAAAACAAGATAAAGGATTAGATAAAGAAGAAATAGAGAAAGATAAAAGAAGTTTTCAATTTGAAACGATCAATAAAAAATTCAAGTTAATCGACGAAGACTCCAGACCAGTCATTGTACCTTACAAAGAAGGTAAAGATCTAATCGTTCAATTACAAAACTCAGTCATACAAAATAATTTTTTAGACTATAAACTGATTCGAAAATCACAACGTTATACCGTAAATCTCAAAACAAATCTGTACAACAAACTTCTATCCGAAGGAATCATTTCCGAAATCGAAGGGATTATAGGAATTTTAACTTTCGGTTCTTATTATCATAATGATTTAGGAATATTAGAATCTCCGAATGAACAAGATTTAATCATTTAATGGAAACAAAAAGTATGAAGGAATCAAAAATATTTCAATTAAAAGTGTGGGGAGAAAACGCGTGTTTTACCAGACCCGAAATGAAGGCGGAAAGAGTCTCCTACGACGTGATCACTCCTTCCGCAGCCAGAGCCATTTTCGACGCAATCCTTTGGAAACCCGCAATCCTTTGGATCATCCATAAAATTGATATTCTAAAACCGATCCTCTGGGAATCCGTTCGTAGAAACGAATTAGGTTCTAAAATTGCTCCTCAAAATATTACGCAAACGATGGAAGCCGGAACCGGTAATTTAGCTCTTTATATCGAAGAAGAAAGACAACAAAGAGCGGGACTATTTCTTAAAGACGTATCTTATATCTTACACGCCAGTTTTAAACTCACCAAAAGAGCGGGAGACGGAGATAGCATCACAAAATTTGAAGAGATGTTTAAACGAAGAGCCGAAAAAGGACAATGTCATCATCAACCTTATTTTGGTAATCGAGAATTTGCCGCCTACTTTTCGTTAAACGATCAAACAGAAAAGTTAATCAAAATAGAACAACAAGATTTAGGTTGGATGTTATACGATCTTGATTTTGAAGACTATGATTTTGATACAAAAAGTTATAAGGATGCTAGCCCAAAATTTTTCCGAGCAGAAATCCAAAACGGTAGTATTGTAATTCCGGATCTGAATACAAATGGAGCAAGACTATGATTTTACAAGAATTAGTAAACTATTATGAACGAAAATTAGAAGAAGGGGAAATAGCGAGAGAAGGATTTGAAAGAAAAGAAATTCCTTATCTGATCGAAATTGATCAAGAAGGTAATTTCATTCGATTTATCTCAACGCGGCAAGATGAAAAAAAGAAACGAGCTTCCTCATATACAATTCCAAAAGCGGTCATAAGGTCCAGCGGTATCAACGCAAATCTACTTTGGGATAATTTCGAATATATCTTCGGCTTAGAAAAAAAAGAAAAACAAAAAGATTTTATCCGCAAAATTCAAGATTTAGAAAGTAAATCGGAAAAGCCTTCGTCTTTAACATCCATTCTAAATTTCTTTTCTAAATTGGAAATGTCCGAACTTAAAAAAGATCCTCTCTGGGCTGAAATCGAAGAGGACAAACACTATCTCACTTTTAAACTACAAGGACAAAATGAAATCATCTGTTCCGATAAAAAAATCGTTCAAACGATTTCTAAAAACGTTTCCGAAGATGAAGTAGAAAAAGGAATCTGTTTAGTTACTGGAAAAATGGACTCCATTGAAAGACTCCATTCTAAAATCGGTTTAACCGGAGCCAATACTTCCGGCGCCAACTTAGTTTCGTTCAATTTAGATGCCTTTGAATCTTATGGAAAAAAACAAGGCGCAAACGCTCCTACGGGCAAATACGCAAACTTTGCTTACGGAACTTCGATCAGTTCATTAACCTCAAAAGACAGCCGTCAAAAAATGCTCATAGGAAATACGACCATGATGTTTTGGTCGGAGTCTAAAAATGAATTAGAAGACGAATTCCTATTTTTATTAAAACCCTCAGATGAAGACCCAAAAAAAGACTCAAAACGAGAACAAGAAGCACGCAGTAATCAAACAATCAAAGAACATTTTGTTTCTCCTTTTACCGGAAAATTGCAATATCTGTTAAACGATGGAACTAAATTTTTTATCTTAGGTCTTGCACCTAACGCGGCCCGAATTTCCATTCGTTTTTGGTATCCTTCCACAGTCGGAGAAATTTCTAAAAACATAAATCAACATTTTACGGATCTAAAATTAGAAATACCTAATATTGAGTCCGGTTTTATCAGTTTAAATCGAATCCTGAGTTCCACTGCCATTCAAGGTAAAATAGAGAACGTCAATCCATCCTTAAGCGGTAAATTAGTAACTTCTATTATTAGTGGAAGTGAATATCCTAGAACCTTACTTTCTTCTATTTTGACCCGACTTAAGGCAGACAAAGAAATTTCTTTCGTAAGAGTCTCCGTACTAAAAGCAATCTTAAATCGAAAAGGAAGATTTGAAAAATTTAAAAACTATAAGGAGTTAACTACATCCATGGACGAAGAAAACATAAACGTAGCCTACCGACTCGGAAGACTTTTTGCCGTAATGGAAAGATTACAAGAAAGAGCAAATCCGGGAATCAATGCTACTATTAGAGACAGATATTTTTCCTCTGCATCTTCAAGACCTGCTACTGTTTTTCCGGTATTATTCAACCTAAGTATGCATCACGCACGCTTCTAAATCCGGAAGTGTCTGGTTCGAAAAACTAAAAGGCGAAATTTTATCTCCTTTATCGGGAAAAATCCCCAACACATTCAGCCTCGAAGACCAAGGACTGTTTGCAGTTGGCTACTATCACCAAAGAAACGCTCTTTTTAAGAAAAAAGAAGAAGAATTACCACAAGGAGAATCAGAATGAGCAATCCAATTCAAAATCGATACGAATTTGTCTATTTATTTGATGTAAAAGACGGAAATCCAAACGGAGATCCTGACGCTGGAAATCAACCTAGAGTTGATCCGGAAACAGGAAACGGTTTAATCACAGACGTTTCTTTAAAACGAAAAGTAAGAAACTACGTGACTATCGTAAAAAGCGCCGCTCCGCCTAACGATATTTATATTAAAGAGAAAGCGGTCTTAATTGAAACTCACGAAAAAGCATACGTAGCAGTCGGAGCTAAATTAGAAACTCCTAAAAAAGAAGAAAAAGAAAAAAGAACCGGAGGAGACCAAGTTGGCAAAGCGAGAGAATGGATGTGTAAAAACTTTTACGACGTGCGCACCTTTGGAGCCGTAATGGCACTAAAAGTAAATGCTGGCGTAGTTAAAGGACCCATTCAATTTACTTTCGCTCGTAGTATCGATCCTGTTATCAATCTAGAACATAGTATCACTAGAATGGCGGTTGCAACCAAAAAAGAAGCTGAAGACCAAGACGGAGATAACAGAACGATGGGCCGTAAACATACAATTTCTTACGGACTTTATCGCGCTCACGGTTTTATCTCTGCTCATTTTGCAAACGACACTGGTTTTTGCGAAGAAGATTTAGAATTATTCTGGTCTTCCTTACAGAATATGTTTGATCACGATCGTTCCGCTGCCAGAGGAGAAATGAATTGTAGAGGTTTATACATATTCAAACACGTAGGAGACGGAAAAGACACCAACCAAGCAAAGTTAGGAGTTGCACCGGCACATAAACTTTTCAATCTGATTTCTGTATCCAAAAAAGACGATTCAACGCCTGCTAGAGATTTTTCAGATTATTCTGTCAAAATTCAGGAATCGGATCTGCCGGCAGGAGTGGAGTTGATCAAAAAAGTTTCTTAAAAAGAAAAATATACAAACAATATTAGTTTAGTTTATTTTTATATTTAAATATATCAATAAACTAAATTAATTTTTGTATTACTGATTTCTATAAAATTGAGCACCGTTAATTCTATCACAAAACGCTGATTCTATGTAAAATATTAGGTACTTTATTATATAATTATGAGTAAAGCAGGAAAGCAAAATATTCAACTCCCTAAAATTAGGCGCAAATCGTTTCAAGATTTACTACTTAATGTCGAGTAAATCAATAAACAGAATGTTTTTTATATATTCAATTTATTTTAAATGAATCCCACTAAAGGTTACAGATTAGAATATTTTAAATTTTGCCTTTATATAGAGTTTTTTCTCAAAGTTGTAGTATTTTATTATATAGAGATCGGTAAATTCTACTTACGAACAAATTTAAATTCAATGAGGACCATTAACGATAATCTTACTCAAAAATTGAATGACTTTATTTAACTTGAATTCGACGTAATAACGTCCGGGTAAATTGTTCACAAATTTGATGGCCAAAGAGACAGACAAACCGCCCTGTTTCAATTTCTTTGGAATTTCCACTACGATTCGCTTTCGTATTATGTTGTTTTAGGTTTATCTTAAACTTCTAAAAAATAGAAAACGAATTCGTTTTGATAGGTTTTTTAAAATAAGTTTTGAATGTAATAGTTCCCACAGATTACGTCTCATTCTATGATTTTAGCAGTTTCAGAACATTTTAGTTTGATTCATAAAATGAAGTAGTTCCCACATTCTAATTTTTTAGATAAATTTATAGTATTCATAGTTCTAGAATAAAGTGCTCAGTATTTTGCGTTGAAACAGGATTTTACAAAAAAAATTACAGTACTCAATCTTATAGGGATCGATAGTATTATTTTTACACATCTACGCAATAATACAAAACTAAATTTGAATTGGATCGTAATTGTTAAATAAAAATTCTTTTTAGAAATTTGATCTCTAGATTTTACACACAACCATTTAAGAATATACAATTTATCTTAAATATATAGGAACACATAATGTCTAAAAAACTCTTTTATACAAATCAAATCCACAAAACATTCTTAAAAATTACATTAGAGTTGTTGAAAAATTCCATAGTGAAAATTCGTAAAATTGCTTCAATTGTCCATTCAATCCAATACAAACAGATCAAGAATTAATTTTTCAAAAACTCTATTAATATATTAAAATATATTTAATAAAATAACAACATGAAATTACATCAAAATATAAATCAAATTTCAAAAAGAAACTTTTTCAAAATACAGGAATCTAGCTTTTTATAAAATTTTATGAAGCCTATCCCCAAAGATAAAAAAATTCAATCTAATCCGGATTCTATTACCGAGTGGAACGATTGGGAGTTAGTTCCCATATCTGCAATTAGTCATCATCTTTATTGTCCTCGTCAAAATTCTCTCATTCACGTAGAGGGAATTTTTAAAGAAAATCATCTAACGGTTTCGGGAGACATAGGTCATACATTTGTAGATCAAGAACGATCCGTATCAGACCACGGACTTAGAAAAGAGACTTCTCTTAGAGTTTATTCGGATAAATTCGGTATACAAGGAATTGCTGATATTGTCGAATTCCCAAAAGGAAAACCTCCTTTCCCTATAGATTATAAAAACGGCCGCATTTCAAAATGGACAAACCAGGAAGCCCAACTCTGCGCTGTTGCAATTTGTCTCGAAGAAATGCTCAACGTAAAAATTCAATTCGGTGCAATCTATCACATACAATCTAAAAAAAGACACGACGTAGAATTTTCCGATCCACTTAGAACGCTTACCATTCAAACGATCAAAGAAATTAGAAAAATATTAAGAGATAAAGTCCTTCCTCCTCCCGTTTCTAATCGTTCACTTTGTAAAAATTGCAGCTTGTTTGATGTTTGTATGCCCGACTCATATTCAGATTTAAACTTTAAAGAATACTTATTTAGGACAAAAGACTCTGGCGGATATTAAACAAAACATTTTATATATTACCCAAGAAGGTTTATATCTTCATCATGAACTGGAAGTTCTTAAAGTTAAAAAAGGAGACGATACTATTTTCAAAATTCCTTTTCATCATCTTGAAGGAATTACTATATTCGGAATCTGCGGAATCAGCCCTTCCTTATTACAAAAGTGTTTAGAAAAGGGAATTTTTGTTTCTTATCTGACCACACGCGGAAAATTTCAAGGACGACTGGAAGGTTCCAACTCCGGTAACGTTTTGATCAGAAAAGCTCAATTCAAAAAATCTGAAATAGAAGAATTTAAATTGGAGATTGCAAGATCGATAGTAGCTGGAAAACTTCAAAATTGCAGAAGCGTTTTATCTAGAACCGCTAGAGAATCCAAAAACGAATTAGAAAAACAAGATATTAAAGAAGCGATTGGAAAAATAGAAAAAAATATTTCTCTATTAGAAAAAGCTGAATCCGTTGAAAGTATCCGTGGATACGAAGGAGATTCCGCTAAAACTTATTTTTCCGTTTTTGATTATTGTATCATTCAGCAAAGAGAAGATTTTCAATTTTATAAAAGAACAAGAAGACCGCCACGAAGTAGAACAAACGCTCTTTTGTCTTTTTTATATTCCTTACTTACAAACGATTGTATCGCCGCTTGTCAAGCGGTAGGATTAGATCCCTATATCGGCTTTCTCCACTATGAAAGACCCGGAAGACCATCGTTAGCTTTGGATATGATGGAAGAGTTCCGTCCTTTTATAGATCGATTGGTTTTTACTTTGATCAACCGTAAACAAATTCAAGCCTCTGATTTTTTAGAAAAACCAGGATCGGTTTTTCTCATGAATGAAGATTCTCGTAAAGAATTAATCAAGTCCTATCAAGAAAGAAAAAAAGAAGAAATATTCCATCCTTGGCTCAATATCAAATCCACCGTTGGAGAACTACCTTATTTACAAGCTAGGATTTTAGCCAGAACTCTACGAGGTGATTTAAAATATTATATTCCTTTTATATGGAAGTGAAGTATGTTCATCATAGTATGTTACGACGTAGAAACGATTACCAAAGAAGGTCGTACAAGACTTAGAAAAGTCGCAAAAACCTGCGAAAGCCACGGCCAGAGGGTTCAAAAATCCGTCTTTGAATGCCAGTTGGAACCCGCCCACTATTTACAATTCGAAGCAAAACTTTCTAAAATTATAAATTTAAAAACAGATAATCTTAGAATCTATTCTCTCGACGCTATTTCCGTTTCTAAAATCAAACAATTCGGAGTTTCTAATATTCTTGATTTTGAAGAACCCATTATTTTATGACAAAACCTTTTTGTGTTCCTGTTTCTACTAATAAATTGTGGATCTTTTGCGCTTACTACTCGGACGCATAAAGGTGATATCAAAAATTAACGGATAATTTTTTAAAGATATAGAAGTCCTAGCGAAATTGCACAAAACCTAGAACTATTGGTCTTTTTAAAAGGATCTCACATTCTAGGTTTTGAAACAAGTACAAACATAGTATTCTTTCACGTGTCCAAGTAGTAAACTTACATTTTACGTTTAACGACCCTACTCAACACTTATCAAACACAACTCTTCATTAGGTTTTTAATTTTTATACATTAAGAAAACAAAATATTTTACTTTTATAATATACTGCTGCGGACTTTTTTTATCCGCGGCTTCTTTTTCTCTTTAAAGAGTAGGTAGATTGAAACATTTTGCCGACCTCATTTAAGAGTTTCTTTTTCTCTTTGGAGAAAAAGTGGATTGAAACAAATCGAGGAAGTAAAGATAAATTCCTCAGAATAGTTCTTCGAAGAGGAGAACTATTCTTTTTTCTTCTACAAAATTTTTGTGATTCGTAAAACTTCTCATTTTAATGTCGCAGAACGATCCGCGATGTATTGAGTTCAGGAAGCGAGACGGCTTCGGTTTTAGTTTGAGAGAGCGTTCTGTTGAGTTTCTCTACGTCTCAATCACTTCTATAGAATTTATATGAAACAAGGATTTGTAATAAAAATTTATGATGACCTTATTTTTATAGGGATCAGTAAAAACGTGACTTACAGAGAAGCGTTTATATACTACTCGAACGCATAAGGTTGATTGTTTCAAAAATTTGAATGTTTTGGTCCTGCTCTAAAATGCAGTAAATCCCGAATTTGTGGTATTTTTTAAATACCACTATTTTTTCGCAAATTCGGTCGTTAATAACTTGGTACTATCTTCATACGTCCGAGTAGTGAGTTTAGGAGAGAAGATTGAATTCGATAAGGAATTTTATTCTAGTCCGGAGCTTAATTTAACGTGAGTTCGACGTAAGAAAATTGGGGCGAATAATAAACTCAGGTGCAACGAGGGTCGTCGTCGCAGCTCGCAAATTTTATAGTGGACTGGCTCACAACCTAAAACGCGATCCATAGAGAGCGTTTTGCTGAGTTACTTCGAGCGACCGTAGAAGCGAGACGCTGAGTTAACGCTTTCATAAAAAGCGTTTTGCTGAGTTCTTTTCGCTCCAATTCCTTCGGAATTTTTCAAACTTAGGTGCTGCTCTCTACGGATCACAGCATAATAATCGCTTTCGCATTTGTTATACCGAACTCACGTTAATTTAGAAATTTGAAATTTCTAGAACACTTTTTCAAAAATGAAAATATGTTATTATTCATATTGTTCGGAAGATTGAAAAACTGCAATTAACTGAAGTAAGACGAAAATGCAGTGCATAGCAGTTGTGATATAACCCATTTGCAAACTATTTACCGCAATAAAAATTCCCCACATAAGAATATTCGCAATTCCTAAAAAACTGTGAATAGCTACTGCGGTAATATGCCAAGAACGTTTTGCCTCTGCTTTAAAAAGTAAAACCCCCAGTATAAAAGCAAGACCGTGTGCTTCAAAACCGCCAATCCCCATAAATTCCTGTCCTTTTAAAAGAGAAGCAGCAGGACCTATACCAAAAAAAATTCCTAGAACGTCCATTGAAATAAAGCCGCCCAAAGAAGCGACCATAAGCACCACTCCATTGATTCGTAAAATTAACTTGCGCGCTGATAAAGACATGTAATTTCCTTATAATTTTTTTACAAACATAACTGTTCAAAATCAAAATCCATTTCAAGATATCTTAGCCTTGTCTAAAACTTTATTTTGGAACGTATTTTTGATATATAAACTTTCCATAAAATTTAAATCAAAACCAAATACAAACCAATTCTGATACACCTATGTATTCTTTTTTGATTTAAATATAAACCAAACCTAAAAAAAGAAAATACCTTTTCAAAGTAATTACGAAACACTAATTAACGTGAGTTCGACGTAAGAAAATCTTAGCAAACAAAAACTCAATACTGCTTCTGCTTCCATGGTCGCAACATATCAGTTACGCTGAATTCATGTTAAAATATAGATTTGTGAGAGTTCCCACAGATTAAGTCGCATAATTAATTTTTAAACATTAGAGTTGTTGAAAAATAAACCCTCCATCTGCTTTCTATTACACTGAAGCAGTTTTGCTAATCTCCACTACAGAATTTTTCAACAATTCTATTTATTTTTTACGATTCGAGTTGGAGTTCCCACGTTTATTTTTTATGGAAAAATCAGGTTTTTATAAAATGAACCTTTATGCCGAACGTACATTAATTATAAAAGAATATAAAATTCTTCGCCTAATGCAAAAATTGAATGTAACTATTACTTTTCTTTCCACAGAGAAATTAAACTTACTTAAGCAGTCCCTCTTTCGTTAAACTCGCGTTAAATATTTAAGTTCAAAACGAAATCATAATCTATGATTTTTAATTTTTGTCATAGAAATTTGATATTTTTTTTATAAATTAGGAATATTTTGCTCGAGCAATTCGTCCTACCCTCTATTAATTATCCTTTTGGTTACCTTAGAATCAGAACGAGCCGGGGGGCGCAATGAGCATTCGTTTTCGCATTTCTCTCTATCTTTCCATCGTGTTATTCATAGGTTTCGGTATTCTTGCAAGCATCAGTTGTTACACCGCATATAAAAAGTTAGAACAAGAAGTTGTCAATAGCTCAGAAGTTACGGCTGAACGTTGGACCTATGAAGTGAAAGACTATTTAGATACTGGTATGGGTATCATTCGAGGTTTCCGATTTCCTCTTCTATTTAGTGCCCCTCCCCGTAATCAAATCATTGCTGCTTTAAAAGAAATCTTAAAAGTCAATGAACACTACTTTGGTGCCAGGCTCGCCTACGAACCAAATTCTTTGGACGGAAATGACTTAGAATTTCAAAATACTTTAGGACATGATTCTACAGGCAGATTTATTCCGTATCTTCATCGTGGTCAAACAAAGGAAGAAATTGTTCTCGAGGCCGCTAAATACTACGACTCCTTAAGTCCAGAAGGCGATTGGTACCAAGTTCCTAAAAAAACAAAATCTCACTACGCAACCGATCCGTATTATTATGAAATCAAAGGGAAAGTAAAAATTCTCATGATGTCTCTTATGGTTCCTCTCTATGTAAACGATCATTTTTATGGTGTTGCCGGTTTAGATTATCAATTGGAAGAACTTCAACAGCGGATTGGAGTTAAAAAACCGTTTCAAGATCTTGGTTATCTAACTCTCATTTCTCCCAAAGGAATTTATGCAGTAAACGGTTTTGATTCAAATCGAGTTGGTGAAAAAATTTCAGATGCAAAAGAACTAGAATACTACCTTAGTAAAAGTCAGGAAGGCGAAAAATTCACTACTGATTCCGACGGATATACTCATTATTACTTTCCGTTTCATATCGGTAAGGACAAACGTTATTGGGTAATGCAAGTAAGTATTCCCAATTCGATTTATAGAGAAGCTGTACTATCGATTCTTTTCAAAGCTTTTACTTACACCTTAGCGGTATTAGTCGCCGTCATCCTTTGCCTAAACGTTATATTCCAAAAATTGATTACTGCTGGTCTTCTCAAAGCAGTCGATTTTTCCGAAGAAATCGCTGACGGAAACTTAATCGCTCAGAGTTCTCACGATAAAAAAGATGAAATCGGAACTCTTCTCGGTTCCATGAATAAAATGAGGGAAAACCTTCTCAAGGTTCTGAGAGAAATTGGCAGTTCCGCAAACACTCTCAGAGATACTTCCGAAAAAATGGCCGACTCTTCTAGAAACTTTTCTGACGTCGCTCAAACACAAGCTTCAGCCGCTGAAGAATCTTCTGCCGCAGTCGAAGAACTCGCTGCTTCCGCACAAAACGTCGGAAAGTCTATGGAAAAAGCTGTATTGAGTATGAAAGAAATCGATGGTAACGTCATTCGTCTGAAAGAACAAATCGTGAACATCAATAGAGAAATGCAAGATTTAGTCGGACTCGCGGCTCTCTCAAAAGAACAAGGAGTCACCGGAGAAAACGCTATGATCGCTTCCACAAACGCTATGGCCGCTATCGGTGACAGCGCTTCCAGAATCACTGAAATCCTTTCCATCATTACTGAAATTTCGGAAAGAACAAATCTACTCGCTCTCAATGCGGCTATCGAAGCTGCTAGAGCGGGAGAAGCCGGAAAAGGGTTTGCAGTTGTCGCTGAAGAAATTGGAAAACTCGCTTCTCAAACTTCTACAAGTGTTCAAGAAATTGGTTCTCTTGTTAATTCTACTAACAACGCTGTTTTAAATGGGAACACTAAAGTCGCAGAAGCTTTTAACATTCTAAAAAAACTCAGAGAACAAGTGGAAGAGTTCGATCGTTATGCTAAGAACGTTCTTACTTCCGTGAAAACTCAGGAAGAGAATACTAAAGAAATTGCACAAAGTGCTAACGAACTCATGACCTTCAGTTTACAAATTGAAGAAGCTGTTCTAGAACAAAAGCGCGCAACGGATGAAATCACAAAAACGATCATGAGTATTTCTGACGGTACTCAAGAAATCGCTTCGGGCGCGGATGATCTTACTTCATTCTCCGGAAACATACACGGACAAGCCAGAAATCTAGGTCAATTGATTGGCAAATTTAAGACTCATTGAACTTGATGACACTACAGATCGACTATTTATTTTCTTAAGGAAATTTTAATGAACGTGAGCAGGGCAATTTTCTAAAAGTATGAATTCCTACAATTTTAGGATTTGTTGGTAAAATTGTGATTTGCGGTGGTTCCACATTTTAGAAATCAATCTGCAAAGTTTATATTCTAACTTTTTTCAGAACCATGGTCAACTTACGTTCATTCGATCATAGTACAAAATAGCAATTTCATTCAGAAATTTGATTTTAAGATCGTTAGAATTGTTGCAAAAATCAGTTTCTTTCGTTTTTTCATTAAAGAGAATCGATAAAACCGTTTTGTTAATCATAATAACAACTCTGTTTCTTTTTAGATTTTATGGAAGTTACTTCAAAGATATTTGAGAAAAATAAAATATTTAGGCTTTGTTTTGTATCAAAGTAATTCAAATCAGATTCTTATAAATGATATTGCTATTTATAATTCTTATTTAGAACGTCTCTTTATAGATGAATATTTGAATTGATGAATTCATATTTTTAGATAGAATAACTTCTCCTCAGTTTCAGATACAAAAAAAGGTTGAAAAGTAACATGAGCATTCGGTTTCGAATTTCGCTTTATTTATCCATAGTTTTATTTCTTGGGTTTAGTTTCCTTGCCGTAGTCAATTCAGTCATCTCTTATGATAATTTAAAATCAGAAGTAGAAAGTAATTCCGCGATCACTTCCGAACGTTGGTCCTTAGAAGTGAAGGACACATTGGACTCGGCTATGTTCTATGCAAGAGGATTTAGATCCCCTCTGATCTTCACTTCCCCTGCTAGAGAATCCATCATCGTTTCCATTAAAGAAGTAATTGAAAGAAATCCTAACTTTTTTGCCCTCTGGCTGGTCTTCGAACCGAATTTATACGACGGCAAAGATTCCCAGTATAAAAGCGCATTTGCACACGACTCTACTGGAAGATTTATTCCCTATGTATTTCAATCGGGCGAAAAAGGAAAAGCAGTGATCAGATCCAGCATTGGGTACGAAAATCAGGACGGAACCGGGGATTTTTATCAGATACCTAAAAAGAAAAATATCTACTACGTTTCAGAACCATATCGTTATAAATCTGAAAATGTAGATACGATGATGATCTCCATCGTCGCTCCGATCAGCAAAGACGGCTTCTTTAGAGGAGCCTGTGGGATTGATTTAAAAGCGGAAGAATTACAAAAGAAATTCGGAGAAGTAAAACCATTTCGGAATCAAGGATATATGACTCTGATTTCTCCGAGCGGACTTTACACAGTAAACGGAAAAGATCCTTCCTTAATTGGGAAAAAAATTACAAATCCTCAAGAATTGGATCTATTTTTAAAACAAAGCCAAGAAGGAAAAAATTTTACATTCAACTCGGATGAACACACCCACTACTACTTTCCGTTTCATGTAGGTAAAGACAAACGTTATTGGGTAATGCAAGTAAGTGTTCCTGATTCTATTTATAAAGATGAAATGTTTAAGACCATAATCACAAGAGCTTTAACCGCAATTTTGATTTTAGTTTCTGTTTTAGTTTGTCTTAATTTTATATTCCAAAAATTGATTACTGCCGGTCTTCTCAAAGCCATTGGTTTTTCCGAAGAAATCGCTGACGGAAACTTAATCGCTCAGAGTTCTCACGATAAAAAAGATGAAATCGGAACTCTTCTCGGTTCCATGAATAAAATGAGGGAAGACCTTCTCAAGGTTCTGAGAGAAATTGGCAGTTCCGCAAACACTCTCAGAGATACTTCCGAAAAAATGGCCGACTCTTCTAGAAACTTTTCTGACGTCGCTCAAACACAAGCTTCGGCCGCTGAAGAATCTTCTGCCGCAGTCGAAGAACTTGCTGCTTCCGCACAAACGTCGGAAAGTCTATGGAAAAAGCTGTATTGAGTATGAAGAATCGATGGTAACGTCATTCGTCTGAAAGAACAAATCGTGAACATCAATAGAGAAATGCAAGATTTAGTCGGACTCGCGGCTCTCTCAAAAGAACAAGGAGTCACCGGAGAAAACGCTATGATCGCTTCCACAAACGCTATGGCCGCTATCGGTGACAGCGCTTCCAGAATCACTGAAATCCTTTCCATCATTACTGAAATTTCGGAAAGAACAAATCTACTCGCTCTCAATGCGGCTATCGAAGCTGCTAGAGCGGGAGAAGCCGGAAAAGGGTTTGCAGTTGTCGCTGAAGAAATTGGAAAACTCGCTTCTCAAACTTCTACAAGTGTTCAAGAAATTGGTTCTCTTGTTAATTCTACTAACAACGCTGTTTTAAATGGGAACACTAAAGTCGCAGAAGCTTTTAACATTCTAAAAAAACTCAGAGAACAAGTGGAAGAGTTCGATCGTTATGCTAAGAACGTTCTTACTTCCGTGAAAACTCAGGAAGAGAATACTAAAGAAATTGCACAAAGTGCTAACGAACTCATGACCTTCAGTTTACAAATTGAAGAAGCTGTTCTAGAACAAAGACGCGCAACGGATGAAATCACAAAAACGATCATGAGTATTTCTGACGGTACTCAAGAAATCGCTTCGGGCGCGGAAGATCTTACTTCATTCTCTGGGAACATGCACGGACAAGCCAGAAATCTAGGTCAATTGATCGGTAAGTTTAAAATCAACTAAGATTGGTCGGTCCGATTGTGGGAACTCACACAAATTTGAGATTTCACTGTAAAACTTAGAATTGTGGGAACTAACACGAATTTGAGATTTCATTGTAAAACTTAGAAATGTGGGAACTAACACGAATTTGAGATTTCACTGTAAAACTTAGAAATGTGGGAACTCACACGAATTCGAGATTTCACTGTAAAACTTAGAAATGTGGGAACTAACACAAACTAAAACAACTGGAAAAACGGTTGAACCAATGCTTCTTGCTTAGGATCTTACTGATCATAGGTATTCTGATTGATATGAACTCGAGACAAACGGACTCAAAAAATCGATTTCTTACGGGAATGTTTGTATTTCTGTTTTTTTTAAGACCGACTCATGCGGCCGAATCACTCAACAGAGTCATCGCCACAGTCGGAACAGTTTCCATTTCGGAACTCGATTTAGACGACGCGACGGAAAAATACAACAGACTTCAAAAACACTTAAAACACGAAGACTATCGTAAATCTTTCAGAACCAGAATCATAGATTTTCTTATAGACCGAGCCATCGTAGACGTAGTCGCGGAAGAAGAATCGATCCAAGTAAACGAACAAAGGGTAGATTCCGAAATCGAAAAAAGAATGGAAGTGATGGGAATCACAAACCGTAAACAATTTGAAAAAACAATGGAAACTTCCTCCGGAATGCCGTTTGAACTCTGGGTTACGGAACTTCCATATCAAATCAAAAAAGGACAATTACTTCAGTTAAAAATCGCAGTCCCCCCACCCAATGAACAAGAAATCAGAAGTTGGTACAATCAAAACAAAGATAAAGTAGGATTTGAAATTCGATACAGAATGATTTCTATCGCTCCCGAAAATGATTCCATCCAAGAAGAAAACAGACTCTACAAAGAAGTTTCGGAAATCAGAAAATCGATTTTAGCCGATCCTTCCTCTTTTGCACTGATCGCAGGTTCTCCCAGAAACGATCCAACACTCAGAGCCAGAAGAGGAATGGTAGAATGGATTTCCTCTTTCGATCTTTATAAATACAGTAAGATCACCGCAACGATTGCTGCCCCTCTTCCAAACGGCGGAGTTTCCGAAGTATTTAGAGACGAAAGAAAAAGATATTGTATCTTAAAGATAGAAGGGAAAAGACCCACTCCTATGGAAAACCTGAGAGGAGGAATTCAAAATATACTCTATCGAGACAAAGAAGAAGATACGTTTTATAGATGGTTAAAAGAATCCAGAGCCGAAATACCAATCCAAATTTTCGACGAAACTTATAGAAAAGAAAACAAAATCCCTCTTAAAGAAGAAACGTTTCATTTAGATTGATTTTTTAAATATTACACGATCCGAGTTTTCAACCGATATTGATTTCAAACTATGAAATTTCCAATTTCTAACACAGCGGTTTTTTTAAGTCCGGAAACGGAATCTATTTTGAAATCGTTATCTTCGAACGAAACAAATCATCTACTTTCACTTTCTATTCAAAAACTTTCCAAAGTCCTTCCAAAATCCACCGTTTTTTTTAACTCGTGGCCGTTTTCCATTCAACCAAATGATTTTGACTTTTTGAATATTCAAATATTAGAATGCTCTTTTGAAATTGAATTTCTTAAAAAAATCTCAATAAAATTACCAAAATCCAGAACCGGAGATCCGGACTGGGACGACGCTTCCTTTTTTTATTTTACCGGTTTGTTTCCCTGTTTGGATCAAAACCTAAGTCTGGAAATTTATCAAAGACACGATCGTTACCTTTCCCAATATTCTTACAGCGAAAATTTACCTTCCGGTATTATCCCTACAATTTTATCCAGAGAATTCACAAACGCAATTCCGGAATCGATTCAAACGAGCGCCCAAGATTATCTGCTCAAAAACATCAATCACTATGATGTAGAAATTTTTTATCACTCTCCCGACCTAAGACAATATAGGTTAGACTTCTCTTTAAAAAACAAAAGATCCTTAAATTTAGTGAGAGGATTTTTAAAATCCAAAGAAGAATGGAGCTACTCCGAAATTCATCCTTGGATCGAAAAAAATCCGGAAGTATTTAGAACTGGACCTTCTTATCTGGAACTAGAAGTGTTTCGCGGATGTGATTTAAGTTGTAGTTTTTGTCCCAGGCAATTTACTTCTAACGATCAGGACGGAAAATTTTTAAGTCCGGAATTTCTAGAGAATCTACTTAGACAACAAGAGGAATCTTTTTCCAACGAATACAGCGTTTGTTTCGGAGGTTTGGGCGAACCCCTTCTCCATCCTAATTTAAAAGAACTAATTCTTACGGCGATTAAGTCGTCGTCCCATTTAATGCAGGAATTGATGATAGAAACCGCGCTTTATGCGGATCTAAATAAAATTTTATACTTTTTGAATATTCTGGATTCTGCACATAAGGAAAAAATCACATGGATCATCAATCTAACCACCCGCAACCCCGAAAAATACGCAATCCTCTATGGTAAAAATAAATTGGAAAAGGTTCTCTCTAACCTAAAAGAACTCGAAAAAGTTTTTCCTAAAAATAGAATTTATCTTCAATTTTTAAAAATTCAAGAAGCCGAAGACGAGGTGGAATCCTGGGTGGATGAAACAGAAAAACAAGGTTATGGAGTAATATTACAAAAATACAATCGGTATGCAGGTTTGATGCCCGAAAAAAGAGTCACAGATCTAACACCTATTCAGAGAGAATTCTGTTGGCATCTCAATCGTGACTTATACGTAAACTCGGACGGGTCCGTATCCGTTTGCAAACAGACTCCCGGAAAGGAATTCGGAAACCTTCATAAGGAAACCTTAATAGATATTTGGCGCAAAGGACTTCCTTCCTTTAGAGATTCGTTAAATTCTAAACACGAAACTACTGGCGCCCCCTGTATAAATTGTGATGAGTGGTACACGTTCAACGCGTAAAGTCTACGCGTTCATCCAAGCCAGGACTGGTTCTTCGAGACTACCTGGAAAGGTTTTATTAGAATTTCCTCCTGGTTCCGGAAAAACCCTCATCGATAGGATTTACGATAGGATTCTGACCGTTCTGCCAAAAGAACAAATCGTTTATCTCATTCCCGAAGAAGACAAAGAACTACACTACTTTTTAAATCAAAGAAATTATCTTTTTTTTGCAGGGGATTTACTCGATGTTAGACGAAGATACATTGAAGCGGCAGATTTTTTTAACGCAGATTCGATTTTGCGTCTAACGGGGGATAATCCGTTTTACGATACAATTCATCTGGATCAACTTTTACAATCGTTTCAATTTTTTGAATCGGATCTTTCTTACGTTTCCGGACTTCCCTTAGGTATGGGAGGAGAAATTTTCACAAGAAAGGCTCTTGAATGGGCACCTAACACTTTAGAAGAAAAACATAAAGAACACGTTAGTCTACACATCAAGGAAAATCCAGATCGTTTTCGTATAACGAAACTTTCCTCCTTACTTTCGGAAAAAGAAAAGTTAATCCTTCCAAAACTCAGACTTACGATCGACGAACCAAAAGATTTCGAAACTACTTCCCAGATTTTTAATCTTTTGAATGAGCAAAATCCTATTTTCGGAGCCAGAGAATGTATAGATCTTTTTAAAATAGATCCTAACGTTTTTACAAATCAGGATGTGGAACAAATCCGTTTTCAAACTTTATCGGTTCAAAAAACTAAACATTCTAAAATCGGAATTTTTGCAGGTGATCCGAAAGATTTCGGAAGTGGTCATTTTGAACGTTCCAGAATTCTATTTGCATTATTAGCCGCAATGCCTTTCGAAACATTCTGGTTGGGAGAATTTCCCAAAGAAGAAGATTTAGATCTGTTAATCATAGACTCCAGAGACATTTCAATTCCAGAATATTCAAAAACTAAGGTGCTTCTTCTAGATCATTTTGGTTCGGACAGAAAAAAATTCCATCACTACGACCTTCTTCCTCATTCTGACATAGAAGATCATTTTTCTCTAGATCAAATTCTGATCCCTCCGAGACTTCTTAATTTAGATAAAAAACAGATCGATAATTCGTATATTCTTTGTTATGCGGGGAATATAGATTCTCGCTCCACATTCAGTTTGGATTCTTTTTTAGAATCCTTGAGTTTTAGTGAAAATATTCCTAAAATCGTCCGTATAGGTGGAGCCGACACTCTGTCTGAACGAATCGAATTCATTCCTAGAGTTTCTAAATTTAAATTTCAAAATCTTTTAGCGACTTGTTCCGGTTTTGTGGGTTATTTCGGTCAGTCTTTGTTCGAAGCTATCTTTTTAGATAAAAAAGTTTGCACGTATTCTATCGGTCCGGTCCATTTTTCTCTTTCGTCACTTTGTGAAAAAAAATACGGTATCCCTTTCGCAGGTGATCTAAACTCTATTTCTTTCGGGAACGAAGTAAAATTACAATTAAGTTCTCAACCTGTCAGCGGCAAAGGTTATTCTAAACTGCTTGGGGAAATCGAGCGGATTTTAAAATGAGTTCGATTCACTACTCTACAAAACGCTTCTTGTAGGTTGCGTTTATTCACAATCTATCTCAAAAATACTTTATCTTTAACATAAGTTCGGCGTAAAGGAAATCTTGGCGAATCCAGCTTGCCGACCGGGCTATTTAGCTCTGGCCAATAAATTGCATGCAGAAAGCGTAATACAGTATTTCGACTTAAGTTTCAGTTTCAAACGCGATCTAAAACGCACATTATTCAAGTGTTCCAACAAGAATGAGGTTTTGTACTTGCAAAAAGTATGTTTTTCTGATAGAGAAAAGTCTTTCAAATTTTCCCACCACCCAAAACGCGATCTTTTTACAGAGGATTTGTCGTAATTCCCACAGATTTATATTGAGATCCAAATACTTGTGTGGATAAGGTTACGATAGAGAGTTCTTCTTTAGTTCCCTCGCATCGATCGCTTTCGCGTTATACCGAGTTCAAGTGTGAGAACATCACAAAATTTAGGTTTGTCTGTAAAATGATGTGGGAACTACTGCAAACCACGATTTTACGAACAAATTCTAAAATTCTAGGAACTCCTACTTTTAAAAAATTTTTACTCGCGTCGAACTCACCCTAAAATGGGATTTAAATTTCTATGATGGTCGCAAAACAGCGGTTTTGTGCAAAAATCGGATGACGATGATTTTTTTCTATTTTATAGTAGTTCCCACAGATTAAGTCACATTATAAACTTATAAACATTCATTTTTTTGCGATTTAGTTCGTATGAGTAGTTCCTACATTTTCAAAATTTATCCGTAAAGTCCAGAATTTGTAAGAGTTCCCACATTTTACTACTCGGACGTATAAAAACAATATCAAAAATTAACAATCGATTTTACCAAAGATGTGAAAGCCATTCAAAAAATGGCGTTTAACCGGATTCATTGACTTTTTGAAGGAAATCCCACATCAGTATAAGTATTACTTTTATGCACCCTAGCAGTAAGTCACATTACAAATTTTAAACATTCACTTTTTATAATTGGAGTTCCTACATTTTAAAGAAAATTGCTTTCTTTACTCATCTCTATAAAATTGAGTGCCGCGAATTTGATTACAAAGTTTTGTTTAGATACAAAAAATCGGGTACTTTTTTGTATCTAAACAGAATTTCCAAAATTCCGCTTTTAAACTGATACTAAACATGTACCAAAACCAGAGGTCGTAACTACTTGCAAATACATCTCGTTCCGAAAAATACACCTATACTTGAATTCTTTTCAAAGAAAAACCTGTAGCCCACTTAACTTCGTCAATCTTAGGACCACTTCTTCAGGTTAAACCTTATTCTTAAAGAACATACTCTTTCAGTCTTCCGTGTTCAGTTCTCAGAATACTCGCACAAAATCGATTTTACCGACATTAGAAGAATTGACGCGAATCATTCTATAAGGTTCCTTATCGGTATGAGTGAATTCATTGAAATCAAAGTTGGGGAAAAATCCTATCAGTTTCCGTTGATCTCCGGAACGGACGGTAAAAAAGGAATCGATATTAGAGAACTTCATCAAAAGACCGGACTAATTTCTTACGATCCGGGATTTTTTAACACCGCTTACGCTGTTAGTCGAATCTCCCGAAGAGATCCGAATTCAGGTGAACTAAACTATCGTGGTTACGACGTAGCAGATTTAGTACAACATTCTACATTTGTGGAAACCAGTTATCTATTGATTTATGGCAAACTCCCGACGGAACAGCAGCTTAAAGACTTCTCTCTAAAACTATCTAAACACTCTTTGATTCACGAAGACATGATCAATTTATTTGATGGATTTCCGGGTAAAGGTCATCCTCTAGCAGTTCTGTCCGTAATGGTAACTTCTCTTTCCAGTTATTATCCAGAAGAATACGAAGAATCCTTGGACAAAGGAATTGATCATTCCGCAAGACTTCTTGCAAAGATTAGAACGATCGCAGCTTTTTCTTACAAAAAAATCGTAGGACAACCCTTCGTATATCCCCTAGATAAACATCCTTATTGTACGAATTTTCTTTATATGTTATTTTCAATCCCTTCTAAGGACTACATTCCCACCGAAGACATAGATCGAATTTTGAACCAACTCTGGATACTTTATGCGGATCACGAACAAAACGTATCCAACACAACCGTTCAAGTGATCGGTTCCACACAAGCCAACTTATTCGCTTCCATATCTTCTGCGATCAATGCGCTTTGGGGTTCTAGAGAAGGCGGTCGCCAAGTCGCGGCAGTAGGATTGATAGAAGACATTCTCAAATCCAGAAAATCCGTACCAGAATACTTTGAAAAATTCAAAGGAGATTCCGAAAGATTATTCTCGAACGGTTTTGGACACAAGGCATACGAAGCAAAAAGTAGAAGAGCGATCATCGCAAGTAAATTGTTTCACGATTTTTACAAAAAAAATCCTATTGGACCAATCGCAGAAGTAGCTCTTAAAGTCGAAGAGTACATGCATAATGATGAATATTACATCAATCAAAAGTTGTATCCGAATTTAGAGTTCTACAGCGCGGTAATTTTTAATTCACTTGGAATACCAAAAGAACTTTTTACGGCTATGCAGGTAATCGGAAAACTTCCGGGTTGGCTGGCACACTGGAGAGAACAAAGGGTTTCCGGAAATTACAGCAAAGCTCGTCCAAAACAAATCTATTCGGGAGAAATGGGTAGAAAATACATTCCACTTTCGGAAAGATAAACATGCAAAATCTGAGATGGAAAGACTGGCTCTCCCAAGCAGAACGCGATCTGGAATGGGCAAAAGCGTCTTTACACTCCGGTTTTTTTGCTCAAACTTGTTTTGTTTGTCAACAAGTAGGAGAAAAAACTCTCAAAGCACTTGCCTACTTTAGAGGTGCAGATCTTGTAAAATCCCATTCAGTAAAAACGATCGCAAAAGAATTGGGAGAAAACGGGGAAATCGAGTTTATGGGTCAAAAATTAGATTTATATTATATACCAACTCGTTATCCGGACGCGTTTATGGAAGGTGCTCCTTTCGAATATTTTGAAGAATCTCAAGCAAAAGAAGCCATCGAATTTGCGGAAAAAATCATCGATCTCGTCAAAGTAAAACTTTTATGAGCGTCATTGTTTTTCCAAAACGAGATCCGCTTGGCGGAATGAGCCGGGAGGAACTGATCAAGAAAATTCGATTTTTGATCCAAGATAAAACGATCAAAGCTTATCTTTTTGGAAGTGTTGCACGAAATACCCAAAACGCCTACAGCGATGTGGATCTAATTCTGATCGCCGACACGAAAACTCCTTTTCTAAGTAGACCTGAATCCTTTCCGGAGCTTCTCTCTCTTCCGGTCGAATTGAATCTTTTCGTTTACAACCAAGAAGAATGGGAAAAAATCCGTGAACAAAGCCAATATACCGGTTTTTGGAAATCGGTCTTTTCAGAAATGATTCAGATTTTTTGAATATACTCATTTGTATGAAGTTACGCGTGGCTCGATATGTTTACTCAGATTTATTGGATTAAAACAAGGTCGTCGAGTGTCCATTTGAAAAACGAATATTTCAAAATATGGTAAAACGTGATTCAATAAGAAGCCTCAATATAAAAACACAGGGATATAACAGAAATTCAATATGCTTAAAAACTTCTTTTTAAACTTCATACTATTTTCTCTTTCAATGTTTTTATTTCGATGCGACAAACCTAAAGAAATCAGCGAAGCGGAATTTAAAAATTTGATTCATGAAATGTCTGATTTGCACGAACTCAGCGAATCTCGCACCGTCGAATATCTAGGAATCGAGAATGAAAAAGCCATTCTCAAAGTATCAAGTTTATCTCCTGACAATTCCAAAAAACGAAAAAAGGAATTCTTCTACACCAAAACAAGCCCTTCCTTAATCACTTGGATTGATGAAAATCTGTATAAGATCACAATTTCCAATTATAATAAATTGTATAAATATCTCTTACAACAAAAGAATCGAAGTATTTTTTTTGATCAATATACCTTTTTGATACGGGATAACTCAGAAAATACATCCATCGATAAAAGGATTCGTATTACACAAAACGAACGTACAGTTTTTATTTTCGACCTACGTGCAGACGGAGTTACATGTTTCTCTCTGAACATAAAACATTCTCCCAATAAAGATGATCTGAAATACAAAGAACTGTGGTTAAAACTTATAAACGAAATTTTAAAATAATGTGAATTTGTTCGACATAATCCGATTCGAAAACAATTGAAGCAAGGAAATTCAACGTCCCACTTCCTGAACTCAATACATCGCTTCCTGAATGCCGATCCTTAGAGAGGGGCATTCACTGAGTTTTCCGGGTCGCTCTGGAAACTCAACGTCTCACTCCCCATGGGTCTCGACAGGTCGCGTTCACTACTCTACAAAACGCTTCTTGTAGGTTGCGTTTATTCACAATCTATCTCAAAAATACTTTATCTTTAACATAAGTTCGGCGTAAAGGAAATCTTGGCGAATCCAGCTTGCCGACCGGGCTATTTAGCTCTGGCCAATAAATTGCATGCAGAAAGCGTAATACAGTATTTCGACTTAAGTTTCAGTTTCAAACGCGATCTAAAACGCACATTATTCAAGTGTTCCAACAAGAATGAGGTTTTGTACTTGCAAAAAGTATGTTTTTCTGATAGAGAAAAGTCTTTCAAATTTTCCCACCACCCAAAACGCGATCTTTTTACAGAGGATTTGTCGTAATTCCCACAGATTTATATTGAGATCCAAATACTTGTGTGGATAAGGTTACGATAGAGAGTTCTTCTTTAGTTCCCTCGCATCGATCGCTTTCGCGTTATACCGAGTTCAAGTGTGAGAACATCACAAAATTTAGGTTTGTCTGTAAAATGATGTGGGAACTACTGCAAACCACGATTTTACGAACAAATTCTAAAATTCTAGGAACTCCTACTTTTAAAAAATTTTTACTCGCGTCGAACTCACCCTAAAATGGGATTTAAATTTCTATGATGGTCGCAAAACAGCGGTTTTGTGCAAAAATCGGATAACGATGATTTTTTTCTATTTTATAGTAGTTCCCACAGATTAAGTCACATTATAAACTTATAAACATTCATTTTTTTGCGATTTAGTTCGTATGAGTAGTTCCTACATTTTCAAAATTTATCCGTAAAGTCCAGAATTTGTAAGAGTTCCCACATTTTAGACGCGTCCCTCAAAAATATTCGGGAAGTTGAAAATGAGATAGAAAAATCTTGCGTAGCGAATCTTCGAAAATTCTCCCTACAAACAACATACTACTCCGTTCTGAGTACAAAAAAATACCGGCTAATCGCGTAAGCAACTGCCGGTTGAATAGGTTTCAATTCTGTAAGTCCAATTAATTAGACCGGTTCTTATCGGTCAACGTCTTCAGGAAAGTTACGATCAACTTTGTATCGGAATCCGAAAGATCTTTTCCAAGTTGAAGATGAGCCATTTTTTTGACCGCTTCTTCCAAAGTGGTAACTTTCCCGTCGTGAAAGTAAGGACCGGTAATCGCCACGTTTCGTAATGACGGAACTTTAAACACAAAAGCATCCGAAGAATTTTTAGTCAGATTCTGACGGCCTGTATCGGAAGAATTTTCATAAGGATTTACCTGACCCAGTTTACGAAAGGAATTTCCACCTAAAAGAGGACCTATGCGACAAGTAATACAACCAGTTGTTATAAACTTTTCTAAACCTTCCTGTTCTTCCACGGAAAGAGCGTTATGACTCCCTTTCTGAAAATCGTCAAAACGGTCTTGAGTTTTTAAAGTTCTTTCAAAGGCAGCGATCGCTCCAGTGATATTATCATAAGTGATTTTTTGTGTTCTAGTAAGAGTATTAGAATTTTCTTTTGTTAAAGAATCAGGATAAGCCTTTGCAAAAAGTTCTTGGTATTCCGGAATTTGACCAATTTTCTTTTCTACTTCTAACGCAGAAGGCATAGCCATTTCCACCGGATTTAAAATTGGCCCCTTGGCTTGTTCTTTAAGATCCTTGGCCCTACCGTCCCAAAACTGAGCGATATGAAAACCAGCATTCAAAACGGTCGGAGAATTTCTGACTCCATTTTTTCCAAATGCACCCGGAGACGTAGGAAGATTATCCACTCCAGCGGCTTTTCCGACAACGTTATGACAAGAATTACAAGACTGTGTATCGTTTGCAGAAAGTTTTTTTTCAAAATATAACTTTTCACCTAACTGGATTAATTCGGGAGTATCTACTTCCCCACCCGGCATTTTATCCGGAATGGTTCCGAAAATTTTTTTAGAATCATCAATCAGTTTTTTCGTCTTCTCAGACGGGCCACAAGTCACCAAAAGAATTCCTAGAAACGTTAAATAGAACATTCCCGTTGTAGATGGTTTCATACCAGTTCCTCTCTTTTATTTTAGAATGATTCTAAAACGAGATTCTATTTAAAATTAAACTAAATTACAATTCTTTTTTAAATCTTATTTCGCTTTTTCCGTTCGATCTGAAAAACCAAACCTTGTGCATTGATTTTAGAATCGAATTCTAAGATCATTTTTTCCCTTTCGCCTAAAGCGATTCCTTGAGCTAAAAGTTCTCCCTTTAAATAATCCCTAACTTTTTCAGTGCAAGATTCAAGAAGAGCCTTTCCTTCTAAGTCGGATTTTTCCTCAGAAGAAAGAATACTCTGCATTCTATACAAACCCCGTTTCATCTGACGTGCGCCGGACTCTAAATTTTTCCAAACTCCAAAATGAGTCAGATAAGCCTTATCCGCACCTGTAGAAAGAATTTTATCAATCGTATGGATCGCCTCTTCCGAATCAAAATCTGTGGGAGTCGTAGACGGATAAAGAATCGGTTCTTTTCCAACCGCAAAATCCTTGTATCCCAATCCAAAAGAATCTCCCGTAAATATACCGTTACTTAAAGAATCATAGATACAAAAGTGATGATTTGCATGGCCTCTTGTATAATAAAATTTGAATATTCTATTTCCCCATTGGATTTCTTCCTCGTCTTCTGGGCATTTGACTCTTTCTTGTGGGACCGGAAGAATTTCTCCGTATAACTTTTTAAAGTTTTCTTCTCCATAAACCTGGATCGAACTTTGGATTAATCTTTCCGGATTGATTAGATGTTTGGCCGCTTTGGGATGCGCTAGAATAGTAGCATTTGGACAATGTTTTGCCAACAATCCAGTTCCACCTGCGTGATCCAGATGAACGTGAGTGATTATGATATATTTTACGTCCTCTGGTTTACGTCCTATCTTTCTCAATTCCTCAAGTAAAATAGGAATCGAATGATTGGTGTTATTTTCTACAAAAGCCGCCTCTTCATTTTCCACAATCAGATAAGCGCAAGCAAGTCCAGTAGAAATATAATCACAATCAATTGTATATAAACCCGGAAAAACTTCTTTCTCATAAGAAAACATTTCAATCCTCCAGACTTCACAATTTATAGAAAGAATCTTATTCTATTATACTTTCATCAAATATTGTTCTTTTTAAAAGAATATCTAGTTTCTCGTTTAATCGAACTTAAAAACACGTGAGTTCGATATAAGAAAATTTTCTAAAAGTAGGAGCCAAAACATTTTGGAGATAATTTATACCTAATCTTAACGTAAGTTCAGTAATGATTCATTTTTTTGAAAAAAGTTAGATCCAAACTTTACAGATAATTCCTAAAATGTGGGAACTACCCCAAACCACGATTTTACGAACCAATTCTAAAATTGTAGGGACTATTTTTAGAAAGTTCTTTCTCATTTTCTCCACGAACTCACATTAAAAACGATTTATAAAAACCAATTTTGGTCTATATCTCCTAAGTAGATAGAAACTGAGAGCATTTGTTTATGAGACAGAATGTTCTTGTAAAAACCCGTGATTGTAGGAACTCTTACGAAAATGAATCCTACTTTCGTCGGCCTTTCCGTCGCGTTCCTATCCGTCTTAATAGCGATTCTTTTGGAAGGCGCACATTTTCTTTCTTTCTTTAAGATTTCCGCGTTCCTTCTAATTGTAGGAGGAACGGCGGGGGCAACCTTTGCCAGTTTTTCCCTGGTACAAATCAAAGATCTTATTTTCAATCTTCAACGTTCGGTTTTTCCAAAACGAAAACTTCCACTTGGAGAACTCTTTTTAGACTTCGCGGAACGAGCGCGTAAGAACGGTCTTCTTTCTTTGGAAGATAATCTCAAATCTATCCAAGATCCATTTCTTCAAAGAGGAATCCAACTCATCGTAGACGGAACAGATCCCCGAGCAGTAGAAGAAATTCTTTTCGAGTCCGCTATAGCTATGGAAGATAAAGAAACGAACTCCGCAAAAATTTTAGAAACTGCAGGAGGATTTTCCCCTACGGTAGGAATCATCGGAACCGTTATGGGTCTTGTAGGAGTTTTGGAAAATTTAGGCGCGGGCACAAAAGCTCTTGGAGAAGGAATCGCCACCGCATTTATAGCCACCTTTTATGGAATCGCATTTGCAAATTTACTTTTTTTTCCTCTTGCCAATCGAATTAAGTCTTGGTCAAAGGAACAATCCGATCGTAGACAAGCGATCATTCGAGGAGTGATTGCCCTTCAAAGCGGAGATAATCGTCGGATTCTTATGGAAAGAATGAATCCGTTTATTGATTAAAAATTTTAAAAAATCATAATATACTTAAACTCTAACATTTCAAAATGTCCCATCATTTAATAACAACAACGTTGTAGCCATAACGCGCACCATTAAAGAAAGACTCGAAATGGCTATAATCGCCTGCTCTTCTGGAAATTGCACTTCTAGACATTTTAGTTTTTATACAGCTTATTGAGAAATTTTCGGGAAAGCATTTTTGCAAGAAAATTTATCAATTATTTATAATAGAGTTGTTGAAAAATTAATTCTTGATCTGTTTGTATTGGATTAAAATGGACAATTGAAGCAATTTTACGAATCTTCACTATGGAATTTTTCAACAACTCTATTATTCCTCAGAACTATAAAATAACATGGATTTGACGTAAGGAAATCTTGGCGAATCCGGCGTTGCCGGACCGCGCTTTCAGCTCCAGTCAATAAATTGCATAAAAGAAACGTAATACAATATTTCATCTTTAGTTACAATTTATTAACTACGCTTCAATCGCTTTCGCGTTGGATTCCACCGAACTCGCGTTAATTTACGCTTTATCATAACATCTACGGACATTCAACTTTATAGAGATGAATAAAATGAACGGATAATTTCGTTTTTCTAATATGAGATGAAGTGAGTCAGGAACGTAAGAAAATTAGAAAGAATTTCTTAAAATCGTGATTTGCGGTAGTTCCCACATTTTTAGTTTTTTTGGGAAACTCTAATAAAGAAACTCACAAACATCCAGATATGACGATTTCGTAGGAACCTCAGCAATTTAGTATTCAGAGTTATACAAATAGAATATTCTAAATTTTGATCACAAAAATCTTCTAGAGTGGAAAATATCGGTATTTTATAGTTCTCTAGTAGAGTTGCTGAAAAATTAATTTCCCATCTGTTTCCGTTGCACTGAAATGGAGAATTGAAGCAGCCGCCAATCTACACTATGAAATTTTTCAATAACTCTATTATTTAACTATAATAGGTTTGAAGGGATTTCATAATCGATTTTAAAAACTTCAAACGATGTCCACGTTCAACTCAGATAGAATATCTTCTAATTCCCTTTTATCTTGAACTTCGATTAGGCGATCCTCTCCAAATTCATCGGCTTCAAGACGTACTGCAAAATAACCTGCGTTATCCTCTCCTTTTAAAGAACTTAAGTCTAAATTAATCAAATTTAAATCTTCCTCTTGAATAGGAGTCAAGAGTAGATATTGATTTTCATCAATCTCCAGAGCTTCCGCCACGATAAAAGAATGAGGATTTCCTTCTTCATCTAAAAGCTGAACGGTTTCTTGAATCCGCTCTTCTTGAAATTCCGAATCTTCCGCCCCGAAAAGACCGCTCATCTTTTAAAACCTCTTTTTAAACCTTAAAATGTGGGATCTCACACAAAATGAAACCATCAAAAAGATACTTCAAAAGCACAAAAAATTACTCAAAGTGACGTAATCTATGGGAACTACCGCATTTAGTAAAAGTTTTACTATAAAACTAGTGTAGAACATTTGAAATTTTACTGCAAAATACTGAAATGTGGGAACTCACACGTTTTAATATCTTCCACAAACTCACATTCATTACTTACTCAAACGTATCGGGTAATTTTTTTAAAGATATAGAAATCCTCGCGAAATTGCGCCAAACTTAGAATTGTTGGCTTTTTTATGGGAGATCCCACATTTTAAGTTTTGAAACAAGCGTAACATAAGTTTCTTTTCATGCGCCCAAGTAGTACGTAAATTTCTATAAAAAATTTATCCCAAATCTCGAAAGGCACAAACGATCATCCTTTAGAAGTTTATAATAAAATATTACTGATCTCTATAAAATTGAGTATCGTTAATTCTATCACAAAACACTGATTCCATGCAAAATATTAGGTACTTTATTATATAGTTATGAGTAGGATCCTTAAAAAAACATCATATCTGGATATTTGCAAACTTTCCAGTAATTCTCCAACAGTCATTTTTAAGTTTTGAGACAGATTCAAAATAGTTTTTCATTCTTGCGACGACCACAAAACAACGATTTTATGCGATAATTTGATTGATGACGTTTTTTTGAATTTGATAGAGGTTCCCTTCTTTCTAACTTGAGTTGTCCCAAAATCTCAAAGAATTTTACGTGATAATTTTTTAGAAATTTTTAATAAAATGCAGTAGTTCCTACAAATTAAGTCGCATTTGGCAATTTGCGAACTTTCGAGCAGTTCTAATCTCATTAAATTTTCGTAATAGTTCCCACATTTTTGTGAAACTAAAGCGGATCGTTCGAAGTAACTGAGTAAAACGCTCTCTATCATAACCAACCCAAAAGTTGAATAAGATTTTAGAATCAAAATTTAACTCAGCAAAACGCATATTTTTCAAATGTTCCGACAAGAATGAGGTTTGTTACTTGCAAAAAGTATGTTTTTCTGATAGAGAAAAGCCCCAAAAACCTTTCCTTCTCCCAAAATTAGGGAAAACTCATGCAACGCTCTCTATGGATCGCGTTAACTCATGCAACGCTCTCTATGGATCGCGCTAACTCATGCAACGCTCTCTATGGATCGCGCTAACTCATGCAACGCTCTCTATGGATCGCGCTAACTCATGCAACGCTCTCTATGGATCGCGCTAACTCATGCAACGCTCTCTATGGATCGCGCTAACTCATGCAACGCTCTCTATGGATCGCGCTAACTCATGCAACGCTCTCTATGGATCGCGTTAACTCATGCAACGCTCTCTATGGATCGCGTTAACTCATGCAACGCTCTCTATGGATCGCGTTGCAGGTATAAGTTTTACAGAGGATTTGTCGAAATTCCAACAAATTTTGGAACAAGCTCTTGCTAAATCAACTCATGTTTATTCAGCTTCCGAATCGAACTCAAACGGAAGTTTATTCTTTTTTGCTGAATTACATTCTTTGCATGCAGGAACTAAATTTGCTTTGATAGATTTTCCTCCTTTTGCAAGAGGAATGAGATGATCCATCGTCAACTCTTCGGGAAGAAATTTTTTACCGCAGTAATTGCAGACACCAGAACTTTTTTTCTTTTTCCACCAGGAAGTCTTGCGAAGATCTTTTGCAATTCTTCTTTGTTTTGCGAGTTCTTCTTCGCTAATCCAGACTATAGAATCTTCTGGTTCCATTCAAAAATACTAATCTTTATAAATAATCCAATCGGAGCCGGGCCCAGACACGGATAACTTTGTCAGATCATTTCGATTGACTGCCGAAATACCTTCTTCCAGACCGGCTGCGGTTAAAAATAAAGTATCACCTTGAAAAAGTAATTCTCCCTCAATTTCAATTTTACCCTGAAGAACGGTTAAAATCTGAAAGACTGGTTCTTTATAAACATTCGGAATTTGGAATGTTTTTCCGTTTCCAGAAATTTCCAAAGTTTCCATCAAAAACTTATCGTTTGCCGTTAGACGAAATCTATTTCCAAAATCCCAGGATTTTAGAATTGGTTTCATTACGTCCTCTTCACAAGGTCCGTCGTAATCCAAAACTTCCAGAGCCTTTTGAAGATGAAGTTCTCTCGGCCTTCCATAATCGTAAACTCTGTAAGTAGAATCCGAGGATTGTTGCACTTCCATCAAAAGAATTCCGGCGCCGATCGCGTGAATTCTTCCGGGTTTCAAAATAAAAGAATCCCCTTCTTTTACTGGAATCTCTCTTAAAATTTCTTCGGCCCTATTTTGTTCTATTAGGGTTTTAAATTCTTCTCTATTTGTAACTTTCAAAAAACCGCATATAAGTTTAGATCCTGGTTCGGCTTGTAAAACGATCCAGGCCTCTTTTTTTCCGGAACTCTGCGGGTCGTATGTTTCCGCATAAACGTCATCTGGATGAACTTGTACGGAAAGTTTTTCTTTTGCGTCTATAATCTTAATCAGAAGAGGAAAAGATTTTCCTCGAAAGGGCCGTCCCAAAATCGAATCTGTATTTTCCAAATACGCGGTTCGAAAACTTTTGCCCGCCAAAGGTCCGTTCTTGATTATGGAAATATCGTTTCCATAATCGGAGATTTCCCAGGATTCTCCTATGTTTCCTTCTGGAATCTTTCTTCCCGGAAAATCTCCTAATTTTCTACCGCCCCAAATTCTTTCCTTATAGATCGGATGAAAGCGGATCACTTTCTGCATAAAACCTATTTTTTCCCTCCTTCCAGGAGTTCAATTTTTACTTTAAGACGATTTTTTTTAAAATGGACAAATCCTTCTAGTTTTAATCCGGAAAGATCCAACTCATAAATTTTTCCAGGTAATAATTTACCAGCTCCCATTTCCAAATTGAGATTTCTAAAACTTTTATAGGTTCCTTTTCCGCCACAAGAATCACAAAATAAATTGGAACCTTTACAATCAGGGCATAAAACACGAACTACCAATGGAATTTTTGCGGAAAGCGGGAAATTTAATTCTTCTGGAATTAAGAGAATCCTAATATCATAATATATGCCGGAATACTTTTTTCTCTCGCGATTCCTCATCCCGGCTCGAAGTAATCCCCTTCTAGCCAAATCCACCGCCTGCCCTGCATATAAGATTCTGGAACTTGGAATTTGTTTAATCTTTACCGAAGAAAATCGTTCCGTTTTTTCCTCCAATGAAGACTTGAATCTTAAAAGAATTTCAGGATGTCTGGAGAGATATTGAAGATCGTATTCTTTTCTTCGAGTAGGATGAGTTAGTATCTGATAAGAGTGTGCGAATTTTTGAAATAGATCCGAAGACCCGGTTTTTCGGTTATCGGGATGAAAAATTTTAGCCAATTCCCGATAACGGGACTTTACTCTTTCTACAGAAGCAAGTGGAGAAAGACCCAGATTTTTATAATGATCCGGAAAATCGATTGTAGATTCCGGATCATTCACGAAAGAATCTTAGTCCTTTGGATTCTCCTGATAAGGTCCTCCATTTTCCACTTCTCTGAGTGTGGTTTCCACGTCTTCCGCTGCGTTTTTAATACTTCCTTCCACATATTTATCAATTCGACGAATGATTTCCAAAAGGTTGGTTCTGTAAATTCGAACCAGTTTTATCCTTTGGGCCGGTTCCCGGATCGTGGCTACATTATAAACCGTTTCTTTTGTGCCCGAGTCCGTTTTCTTTCTTACAACTAATTCGATGGAATTGGGTCCTTCATTGGTGATTTTATCATTTTTGAGAATACTAATTTCTTCATACTGAGGGCGCATTTTAGAAATCAATGATTTCCTGCTCCAAAATACGACAGATTCCAACTTTAAAGGTGAATTTGTGGCCCCTGCTCCCGATACTTTCAATACAAATCTAAGATCGAGCATATATCGATTTCTACTTTGAGGAATTTGATCCTCGTAAGCCGGAATAAATTGACTATAAAGATTATCTTGTATTTGTTTTCTTTGATTTAAAAATCCAAGGCGACTTTCGATTCTTTTATGAAACTCTACAATATCCTTACCCAATACTTCTAGGTCTTTTACCTGTCCTTGTTCATAAGGTAGAATTTTCACTTTACCGTCCGGTTCAAACTCTTGGCTCGAAATACCGGCAAACGTGGAAATTAAAATCAGGAAATAAAATAATTTTTCTTTCATTGTCGATTTTTCCAAACGCGGTCTTTTATTAGTTTCGGAGCTTCTTGTATTTTCCCCATAATTTTATCAAAAATAGATTGAACTTATCGTCAAATTCTGGGAAAAGGGAAGGAAAGGTCGGTATGGAAATTAGTCACAGAAAGTCAGGAGAAACTAATATTGTAAGTCTTTCGGGCAGTCTCGACATCTACACTTCAATCGATCTCAAAACATTTTTCGAAAATAGTATCCACAAAGATAACAAGAACGTTGTTGTAAATCTTGAAAAGCTAAACTACATAGATTCCTCGGGAATTGGAATGTTAATTAAACAGTTAAATTATGTTCAAGATCTCAACGGATCTTTTTTCATCGCCAATATGAAACCCGCAATCGAAAAAGTCTTTAAAGTCGCCGGTTTGACTTCCTACTTCAAAACAATTAGCCCTTCAGAATTCAGCTCCAACTATCCTTAATGATTGAGAATTTTAATCTTTCAAATAGTTATTTTTATGGTAGTTCCCACATTTTACTGATGGACTCAAAATTTCGTGGTAGTTCCCGCATTTTTTAAGTCTTGGAATCCCTCTCAAATTTCTGCACAAAATCGCCGTTCTACGATCATCTTTACATAAAAAACTTGAGTTCGGCGTAAGAAATTCATTTTCCTGAAAAAAGCTGGAATCTAAACTTTACAGATTAATTCTTAAAATGTGGGAACTACAGCAATTTAAAAAATAGAAGTTTATAACAATTGAATCTGTCGTATTCAAGTGTGGGAACTCATACAAAGCTTAAGTTTGTCTATAAAATGATGTGGGAACTACTGCAAATCACGATTTTAAGAAAAAATTTTCTAAAATTGTAGGAACTCATACTTTTAGAAAATTCTTTCTTATTTTCTCCACAAGCTCACCTTCAAAAAGTTCACTAGAGTTGTTGAAAAATTCCATAGTTCAATTAACAAACTACTTCAATCGACCGTTTCCATGAAATAGAAAACAGATGGAGAATTAATTTTTCAACAACTCTACTTTATAAAAGTTACTTTTTAAAACGAATCCTTACATCTAACACGAATTAAAGTAAATTTAAGATTAGAGGTTGCCCAAAGCGATTATACTGCGATCCGTAGAGAGCGTTGTGTTGAGTTTCAAACGCGATCTGTCGAACGACCCGTAAGGAGTCGTTGCACCTGAGTTTTTTATTGGCCCGATTTTCTTACGCCCTACTCACGCTATAATTAATTTCCCAAAATATTCCGAAGAACTCTGCCAAGAATCGTAGGTTCCAACAAAAGAGCAAATGCAATTCCGCATAACGCTCCCCAAAGGTGAGCGTCATGGTTAATTCCGTCCGCGGCACCGCTTTTGGAGGAAAAATAGGTATAAACCAAATACAAAACCGCGTAGATCGCACCCGGAATCGGAATTGGTATAAACATCATATAAAGAGAAAGATCCGGATAAAAAAGAATTGTGGCAAACAATACTCCACAAACGCCTCCCGAAGCGCCTAACGTAGAATAACGAGGATTATTTAGATTTTTTCTCCAGGAAATCGCACTCGTAATCAAGATCGTTCCCAAATAAAATAGAATAAACCGGATCGGCCCCACTGTCATTTCTAGATTTTTTCCGAAAGAATAAAACGAAACCATGTTAAAGATCAAATGCATCCAATCCGCGTGTATAAAACCGGAAGTAAGTAATGTATAATAGTTCTTATTTCGATTCAATCGATAAGGATTCAAAATGAACTTATCCAATTTTTCTTCAGAAGCAAAACACCAAATGCTAATGGCGAAGGTTAATAAACAAATCAATAGAGTGATCAACAATGAATTCCTTATTTTTAATTTTTGGCTGAAGGATCTTCCGTTTGAATCGATAACATTTTATCCCTCAAAATTGCGGCTCTTTCAAAATCAAGTTCCTTAGCCGCTTTCATCATCTCTTCACGAAGTTTTTCTTTCAATACTTCCTTATTCGGAAATTTCTTAAAATTAAATTTTTTCTCCACATCTTCCAGAACCAGATCCTCCGAAGTCCGCTCCTTCTCTTCTCTTTCGATAATATCTCCTACTTCCTTTTTGATAGTCAGAGGAGTAATACCAAATTTGAGATTGTGATCTTCCTGGATCTTTCTACGGCGTTTGGTTTCTTCGATCGCTTTTGCCATAGAATCGGTTGTTTTATCTGCGTAAAGAATCGCCGTCCCATTTACGTTTCTCGCGGCACGACCAATCGTCTGTATTAGAGATTTATAATTTCTTAAAAAACCTTCCTTATCCGCGTCCAAAATAGCGACCAAAGAAACTTCTGGAATATCCAAACCTTCCCGTAAAAGATTGATTCCAATCAGAACGTCGTAAATTCCTTTTCTTAGATCTCGAATGATTCCGACACGATCCAAGGTTTCCACCTCAGAATGTAGATAAGCCACCTTTAAACCGATCTCTTCGTAATAATCGGTAAGATCTTCCGACATTTTTTTAGTGAGAGTAGTGACAAGAACCCTTTCTCCCGCGTCTATACGTTTACGAATTTCCACAAGAAGGTCTTCGATTTGATTTTTAGTAGGACGTACTTCCACCATCGGATCCAAAAGTCCAGTTGGTCGAATGATCTGCTCTACAACCTTGGAACTCTTTTCAATTTCATACTCAGAGGGAGTTGCAGAAACATAAAGGGTTCTAGGAGTTAAAATCTCGAACTCTTGAAAATTGAGAGGCCTATTATCTAAAGCACTCGGAAGTCTAAATCCGAAGTCGACTAACGTCTGTTTGCGGGCCCTATCTCCAGCGAACATTCCTCCGATCTGCGGAATCGTTACGTGGGATTCGTCCACAATCAGAAGAAACTCTCCTTGAAAATAATCGATCAAACAGGCTGGACGTTCTCCCGGCTTTCTTCCAGTAAGATGTCTGGAATAATTTTCTATCCCGTTGCAATACCCCATTTCCTGGAGCATTTCCATATCGTAATTCGTACGGGATAAGATCCTTTCCGCTTCCAGAAGTTTATTGTTCTTTCTAAAAAAGTCAGTCTGAGCATCCACTTCCGCTCTTATATTTTCGACCGCTTCTTTAACCTTCGGACCGGAAGTAATAAAATGTTTTGCTGGATAAATATAAGCTTTTTCTAATTTAAAAATCGTTTGTGCGGTAACTGGATTGATTCTACTAATCGAATCGATTTCGTCCCCAAAAAATTCAATTCTGATTCCGTCGGTATGATACGCAGGATAAATTTCGATCGAATCTCCTCGAACTCGAAAGTTTCCCCTTGAAAAATCCAAATCGTTCCGGTTATATTGTATGTGTAACAACTTACGAATTACAGCATCCCTTTCGATCGTATCACCTACTTTTAACGCTACGACTGAGTTTGTATATTCTTCCGGAGAACCTAGACCGTAGATACAAGAAACAGAACTTACAATAACCACGTCTTCCCTTTCCAACAAAGAAGAAGTGGCCCTCAATCTAAGTTTATCGATCTCTTCGTTGATGGAACTGTCCTTTTCGATAAAAGTATCCGAAGAAGGAACATACGCCTCCGGCTGATAATAATCATAATAAGAAACAAAATATTCCACTGCGTTTTCGGGAAAGAACTCCTTAAACTCTCGAAAGAGTTGAGCCGCCAAAGTTTTGTTATGCGACAAGACCAGGGTAGGAAGTCCCAAATTTTGAATGACCTGAGCCATTGTAAAGGTTTTACCCGAACCGGTCACACCTACCAACGTCACCTTCTTCTCTCCCTTTTGAAAAGAATCGGCTATGTTTTGGATCGCTTTGACTTGATCCCCGGCCGGCTGATATGCGGAATGAATTTTAAAAACGGAAGCCATACGAAACTATGACAATTTCTTTTTGGCGTTGAACTGAGCTTGTTTCTTATTTTCTAAAATTTCAAGATCGAGTTCGTCAAAAAGTTTTTGCATGACCATCATACCTCGCATAAGGGTGGCCGTGGAAGAAAATTTTCCCCTTTCAATATCCTGCTCTAAATTCAGTTCTTTGAGGTTATTTATAATTTGTATAAAAAGAGTCTGAGAAGGATCTATATAATATTCGACTTCTACTTCAGTACCGTCTCCGTATTTGACTGCGTTTTCCACGGCTTCTAAAACTCCGATACAAAGATCGACCACTAAATCTTCGGGAGTATCTTGATTTTTGAGAAAAAATTCGAAACGACTTCGAACATACTGCATTGGTTGAAACGTTATTTTACCGAGTAGAGTATAACACTCCTTAGGTGGAAATTTCTTTCCTTGGATGACATCCGGATGAATATGAAATTCTTTAGAGTTAAACTTACTTCGTTTCACATAACTAGATTCTACAAAACTTTCCAGAATGTTTTCTACGACTGTATTTTCAAGATCGGGTTCGTCTTTGAATTTGCGGATAGTATCCATCCGAATCCAAGAAAAAAAATCGTTTACCGTTCCGGTCAATCCCTGAGAAAGCATAGATCGAATCTGTTTTTCGATTTCTTCTTTAGAAAGACGGAAAGTCATACTTTACCCATTGAGATGTGAAATTCTGAAAGTGTAAATCCGTTTTTACCAAGACTTAATTTGGCGCATCGCTTCGTATGAAATCACTGCGACTGAATTACTTAAATTCAAACAACGGGAAGAATCTTCCATCGGAATTTTTAAAATCCTTTCCTGATCCCAGGAATTTTTTATTTCCAAAGGAACTCCAGAAGTTTCATTCCCAAACAAAAAAGCATCCCCTTTCCTATAACTTACGTTAGTGTAAGAGCGTTTACCGTAAATCGAAATCAGATATAGATTAGTTTCAGAAGGAAGAGCCACTTTATATTCTTCTAAAGAAGAATGAAAATAAATTTTCACCTTATCCCAATAATCTAATCCCGCTCTACGTGCCGCCTTTTCAGAAAGGTCAAAGGACGCTTGTCCAACGATATGAAGTTCCGCCCCCAAAGCCACACAAAGTCTTGCTATGTTTCCGGTATTGGGAGGAATTTCAGGTCTATAAAGACCTATATACAAAGACATAAAATTATTTTTTCTTATTTTTGTTCAGAGAGTTTTGAAGGATCGCTCCAAACGAACTCGTAGAACCGCTCGTGTCCACACTCAAATAACTGCTGTAATCCATTCTCTCCTGAATCTCTTTTGCCTTTTGAATTGAAAGAGAAATCTGTTTTTTCTCCGGATTGACTTCCATTACAAAAACGTCAATTACTTCTCCGGGTTTAAAACTCTGATTTAAAGGAACTCGACTAGAAACTCCGGTTTCTCTTCCCGGAACAAGACCATTGAAATGATCGTCTAACTTTACAAATACGCCAAAAGGTTTGAGAGAGTCGATCGTTCCTTTTACGATGTCACCTTCCTTAAAAGGAACCGTTTGTGCCCAAGGGTCCTTTAGAAAATCCTTAACCGTTAATGCGAACTTCTGATTTTCCCAATCGATTCTAAGAACTCTGGCTCTTAAAGTCTGACCTACTTGAAATTCTTTTTCCAATTCCGGATTTTTTTTATAAGTAGCCTCACTGATTGGAACGAGTGCGTTCAGTCCTCCGTCCATCTCTACGATCAGGCCGAAGTTCTGGATCGTTTTTACTTTACAGGTGACAAACATTCCTTCTTTTAATTCTTGTTTCAAAACTCCTAATTTAGCTTCTTTGGCTCGATCGGAAATTTTCTTTTGAGAAACTACTAACTTATTTCTGCTTCCAAAATCCTGAATTAAGAACTTTAAACGTTTTCCAATAAGACCTGATTTTTTTAGCTCCGGGTCAATTTGGGAAAAAGGACAAAACCCGCTAAACTCTCCAATTTTCACCTCGGCTCCGGAATCCCCTTCGGAAACAAACTGTCCCAGTACAGGAATTTCAGCTTTTTTAGCAATTTCTAATAGATCTTTGTCTAATAAATCTCCGCTTAAACAAGTAGTAAAGTGAACGTCCCCGTGATCTTCCTTTAAAAAATAAGCTTCAAGTTCTTCTCCGGGATTTGGCAATCCGGATTCTATAAACTCTTCCGAAGAAATGATTCCCGGAAGTTTTCCTTCTTTTGAGGTTACAAAAACAAAATCTTTTTTTGCAGAGTTTACGATCGCTGTGATTTTGGTTCCGGCTTCCATGGCTTTTTTCTTTTTAAAGGAAGCGTCTAACATTTTTTCGAAGAGTTCTTTTTCGGATTCTTTCATTTTTATTTTCCTCTCTTTTTCTGACTGGAAGATCGTCCTTTTTTTCCGCGCAGATCGGACTTTTGATCCGAAGAATTTCTGTAAAGATCGTAGTAAATTTCTCCTGCGATAATTTTCTGGAGAGTTTTTAGATTCTTTAAATCGATGAGCGGGTCTTCCGTAAAAACATTTATAAATGCAGGTTTGCCTTCTTGAATTTTTCCTTCATGAGGAGCTTCTATAAAACTGCAGGTGGATTCAGTGGCGATCCGAATTGTTTCCTGATTACCAAGAACGCCGGAAAGAATTTCCATTTCTTTCCAACCTCCGATTCCGGGATAAACGTGCAAATTACCTGTACCCGAAGAGAGAAGTATATTCAGATTTTTTTGTCTTCCTAAAAAAGCAAGATAGGATTTATATTCTCTTTCCGCGTTCAAACGATCTTCTTCCTGAAGTTCCGTCAATTTTCCTGCAAACTCAGGCTCGGGTGCAACGTTTTTCGCAAAGTAAGAACTCCATTCCTTCATTAAATTTAAATCCGTTTCCCACTCGGAAGTTCCTGCGATCTTTTGATAATAATACACGGAAAACATCGGTCCCCAGTTTAGATTTTGAAACGCTCCGGAAGCAATTCTTCCAGAGATTTCATCCGGGATCGGATGGTATAAGATCGAAATTCCTGCATTCATTCCTTCCAAAATGCTGAACTCGTCTCCAAAAGCGGATAACGCTAGCTTGATTCCTTCCGAGTCCGCCGCTTTTTTAAGTTGATACAAAAACGAACCGTCAAAGGAAAAAGATTCTCCCTGTTGATAACGATAGAATAAGTGAACTAAAGAAGAAGTTTTTTTTTTGATTTTAGAGATCGCCTCTTTGGAAGAATGAACCAAGTCGTAACCTGGAAGATTTACAAACTTCTTCGTTTCAGAACTTTCCGCAATCCAAGGCGGATCAGATTTTTTTACCCAAGGAGATTTTTTTTTCAAACGTTGTGCGTCTTTCAAAAGTGTCTCCACCCAAGAAGGATCTCCTACCGAAAGAATTCCTGTAAAACCATGAGCCAGAAAAGATTGAAGGGAAAGATAAACGCCTGCCCGATCTTTTTGTCCTCCGAGTGAATCTACGGAGAGAGTAACATTCGCGTCACAAAATCCGGGAAGGACGTAAGAAACTTTTCCTTGGAAAGAATTTATTTTTTTAATGGATACAACTTTGCCGTTTTCGATGCGAATTTCGGAAGGTTCGGAATATTCTTTTTTTCCGGGAAGAATGTATTTTACCGGATTTAAAACAACAGATTCTGAACCGACGGATGATGCGAAAAAAGATAAGAACGTAAATAAAGAAACCGCGCGTTTTAAATAAACACAAATTTGTTGTAACTTGAAAGAGTGTTTCTTTTTTCCCTTTCTCAAAATGACTCTCTTGACAAACAAAACAGATTCCACAATGCTCATGGAGATGGGGCAGGAAATCCGAGAAATATCCGACAATATCCGCCTAACAATCGAGAACGGAAAAATCCTGTCTTTGAAGACTCACAGGATAACTCATTCCGTCGAAGAACATATCCAAAAGGCAGTCGGACTGATTCTGGATAAGATGACTCATCCAACTTTGATTCCTACGGTTTATACGATAATAAAAGAGTTGGCGATCAACGCTTGCAAAGCAAATCAAAAAAGGATTTTTTTCGAAGAAAAAGGCCTGGACCTAAACGATCCTTCCGATTACGAAAAGGGAGTTAGAGAATATAAGAGTCTTTTCAGCGAAAAGATGTCCGAACTTTACGGACAAAAAGCTCAAAAAAAGGGATACTATTGTTTGATCAGTTTTCACTATTCCTTAAATGGAATCAGGATCGAAGTAATCAATAACGCACCTATTACACAACAGGAAGAAAAATCTCTCCGCGAAAAACTGGAAAAAGGTATGCGTTATAACGACATCGCACAATTTTATTTGGACAACGCCGACAACACGGAAGGCGCCGGAATTGGATTGGCTCTCATTCTAATTATGCTCAAAGGAGAAGGGATCGATCCTTCTTACTTCAGAATCATTATCAGGGAAGACATTACAATCGCAAGATTAGAAATTCCTCTCAGTCCTGACTTTCAAAGTCTTAGAAAACAAGATCAAAAAAATTAAATGCGACTTCCTCTTTCCGTTTGTATCATCACTCTCAACGAAGAAGACAATCTAGAACGTTGTCTGAAACCTTTGGACTTTGTTTCCGAAATTATAATCGTAGATTCAGGCTCCAAAGATCAAACCGTAAAAATCGCCCGAAAATATAAGGCCAAAGTACGTAAGAGAAAATTCGACAACTATGTAAGTCAGAAAAACTTTGCTCTTTCTCTCGTTCAAAATGAATGGGTATTAACCCTGGACGCAGACGAAGAAGTTTCTACAGACTTAAAGGAAGAGATTTTAGCACTTTTTCAAAACGGACTTCCTACCGTGGACGGTTATTCTACTCCTAGACTAACCTGGTATCTAGGAAAATGGATTCGTCACGGAGGTTGGTATCCAAACCGAAGAATCCGTCTTTTTCATAGATCCAAAGGTAAATTTGGAGGTGGGATCGTTCACGAAACGATTCAACTTCAAGGTACATGCAAAAAATTGAATTCTCCTGTGTATCATTATTCCTATAAAAGTATAGGAGACCATATACGTTTTATCAACGCCTATTCAGAGTTAGGTGCTCAGGAAAAATTCAACGCCGGTAAAAAAAGTGGTCTTTTTCATGCGTTTCTGGAAGGTTTTTATAAAACGTTTTGGATGTATTTTATACGACTGGGTTTTTTAGACGGTAAACAGGGTTTTATTTTAGCAACTTTCGGATTTTATTATAATTTTCTTAAGTATATCAAACTATATGAAATGAATCTGAAAGATAAAAAAGAAGAATAGAAGTTACTATTCTATAAAATCCAAAGAAGTATTCTTAATATTTATTTTCTTCATGAAATTGTTATTTTGCGATTGCCATTCGATCAAAAATTCATTTTATAGAGGTTTCCCTAAATTACTCATAACTATATAATAAAGTATCTAATATTTTGTATGGAATCAGTGTTTTGTGATAAAATTAACGGTACTCAATTTTATAGAGATCAGTAACGTAAGTTCGGCGTAAGAGATTTAATTCGTTTTATAAAAACCTGATTTTTCTATAAAAAACCAATGTAGAACTCCCAGACCCGAATCACAAAAAATGAATGTTTAAAAATTTATTATACGACTGATCTGTGGGAACTCTCATAAATCGTAGATGATCAGTTAAACTTTGAAAATTGTGGGAACTAATACAAAAACCCAATTAGATTTTTGCACAAAACGACTATTTTGCAGTCATCATCAAAATTTAAATTCAATTTTAAGTGGGCCCTTACGCCAAACACACGTTAAATTAATGTGTGTTCAATTCTTGGCAAATTACTCGCTTTAAAAATCTTGAACCATATTGAGTTGAAATTTTTATCCATTCCAAAAGTCTAAATCGAAGTAAATCCAGCGTAAGAAAACTAGAGCAAATCCAACTTGTCTGTAACAAAACCGGACCGGGTTCTTTAGCTCTGGTCAACAAATTGCATAAAAGAAACGTAATATGATATTGCACCTTTAGGTTCAACTTATGATAGAACGCGATTTGTCAAGCACGCATAGAAACGAGACGGCTTTAGTTTGAAAGAGTGTTTTGCTGAGTTCTTTTGCATAGATCCTTTTCGTGTTAAATTAACTTATCTTTAAAAACGTTTTTCATTTTTCAAAAAGTTCTATTCTCAATCAAAATTTTACGTTGTTTTGCTAAAAGGTTGAAAGAAATTCTTTCGAGCATTTGATATATTGCCGAAAAATTATATATGAATTGCTCTACAATTTTACTCTATCGATTCTTTTGTTTGTTTCTTTTGATAACTTATATCTCTTGTAGTTCTGTATCCAACCAAAGAATACACTTAGAAAAAAAAGTTTCTTTCACTCAAATTGAAGAGGCACAATCTTTTTTACATACATTAGAAATACATTTTCAGATTATCACCGAAATTTTACAAAATATAAGAATCTTGGCTGTCAGAAGTTCGCATAAGAACCACATACAAGAAGATCGAAATCAATTTGATCTAGAATTCCAGGAATTGCTAAAAGAAATCTGTAGAATTCGAGAAAGCGCTCGTTTCAGAAACATTTTTTTATTAGATACTGAAAACTCTTCTCGGCCTATAAGCATATCGTTACAAATTGATCCACAAAGTTCTCCGATTTTGCTACCATTACCAGAACTTCAACCGGAAGAATTTGGTCTTCACACTTGGAGTCTAAAAAAATTTCAGAGTAAAATGAATGTAAAAACGAACACCGCTGCGGTTCAATCTATAGATATTATAAATAACTCTCTTTCAAAGATAGCTTTCGAGAGAGCTACAATTGGAGCTTCGTGGGAACGGCTAAGTTATAGTAAACGTTTGCGTGACTCATTGTCAAATATATATTAAAGAAAGTCGATCAACAATTTTAGAATTTACTTTTTGTTATTTTTCTGCGGAGGTGGGGGAGTATTTGGTTTTGGCTCGTTAGTATTATTTTTAATATTCCCTTTCATAAAACCTTCGGTAATCGGTTTTATTTGACCGTCATGCCTTATATCTGTACTGCCTTTTTTCTCATCCGCCATAAAACCTCTCAATATTTCGATTTACATTTCATTGGACAATGACGTATAAACTGAATTCAAATTGTAAAGTTCTTTTTGTCCCTTCATCTATTTTCATTCAAAACTTATAATAAAATGTCCAAGGTTCATATCGAAGTTCATGGGAACTCATTAAAATCGTTATAAAATTTACACCTTTCCGTTTTTATGAAAGCAAAAACCGCTTTTAAACTTTTCTTTGAAAAAAACAGTAGATAAGTATTTTAAAGAAATACGATATAACAAAGGGTATTTTTAGAAAATATCATTTTACGATTCTGCCCCCAGAACTCGTACTAAAAATTATTTAGAAGTTATATTAGAATAATTGCAATCTCTATTTGAATAAAAATAAAGTATTTTTGAGATCAGCTTTTAATGATCATTCTCAAATAACGAACAGAATTGTTGAAAATTTTATAGTTCAAATTAACAAACTACCCCAATCGACCGTTTTTATAAAACAGAAGCAAATAGAGAATTAATTTTTCAACAACTCTATATACCTTTAACGTGAGTTCGACATAAGAAAGAATTTTTTAAAAGTATGAGTTCTTACAATTTTAGGATTTGTTCGTGAAATCGTGACTTGTGGTAGTTCCCACATTTTAGAAATCAATCTGTAAAATTTAGACTCCAACTTTTTTCAGAAAAAAATAAATCACGACCGAACCATGTTAAAATATAAATTTGTGAGAGTTTCTACAGATTCGGTCGCATTACGAATTTTTAAACATTCATTTTTTGTGATTCGAGTCTGGGAATTTCACATTTATTTTTTAACGATTTACACTTCAATCCTGTAAATTCTAGATAAGAAAACTAGAGCAAATCCAACTTGTCTGTAACAAAATCGGACCGGGTTCTTTAATTCTGGTCAACAAATTGCATAAAAGAAACGTAATATGATATTGCACCTTTAGGTTCAACTTATGATAGAACGCGATTTGTCAAGCACGCATAGAAACGACGGCTTTAGTTTGAAAGAACATTCTGCTGAGTTTCCACGCTTAATCGCTTTCGCACCAGATTTTATCGAACTAACGTGAAACGGCGATTTTATGATAAACGTTTAGGTACTTAATTTGATAGAGATGAGTATTAGACCTACAAACTATTCTGCAAGTCGTCCAACCAACTAACAATGACGCAAGCGTTTGACTCAACTAAACGCCTTTTCTATGGGTTGAAGTTTAATCCCTTCTTTCTTTATTGTGATTGATGCGGTTCATAATATAAAGAGCAAGTAGACCGCCCAATAAAACCGCGAGTAAGTTTACGTTTGAAATTTGGTAGATACCGAATTTAGGTGAGACAAGCCAAAGAACTACCGAACGAATAAAATCTTGAAGCAGAGAAAGTATAATCAAAGACCCGAGAAGAGCCACGATTAGCGCTCCCCAAAAACCGCCTAGAAGATCCTTACGTTTGTAATAGTAATAATACCAAGAAAGTCCACCGGAAATCCCAACTACAAATAAAACATCCAGAATGGTAGTCCACCAAGGTGAGCCCGAAAAAGAAGCAAGAGGAATCAAAAAGAGTTGTCCGCTCAGTTCGTGTAAAAAAGAATCAGGTAAATTCAATAGGCTCATTCCAATACAGCATTTTCGGGAATTGTCTTTTTAGTCGACTCATTTTAGTAATTGCTCTGAAACTTGCTTCTTTTGGTACAAAAAAGTCAAAAGTTCTGAGAAATTTAACAAGAAACGAATTGAAGAAATCAAATCTTGTTTGTAAAGCCAAACGAAAAAGAGAAAACTAAATTTGAAAACCAAAACAAATCAGACGGTTAAAACTTTCGGTATAGTTGGATTTCCTCTTTCACATTCTCTCTCCCCTTTAATTCATAATTCAATTTATAAAGATAAAAGTATTAACGCCTCGTATCTAGTTTTTGAAACTCCAGACTTAAATATAGAAAAAATACAAGAATTCCGAAACTCCGGAATCTTAGGACTTTCCGTAACTATTCCTCATAAAGAAAACGCCTTTGCTCTCGCAGATAAAGCAGATGATACATCTAGAATTATGAAAGCTTCGAACACTTTGTTGATCGGACCAGACTCTATTTACGCATACAACACCGATGGAGATGGCGCCTATCGTTCCATATTAGAATTTTCTCCAGAATCCTTAAGAACCGGAAAAGTAGTGATCTTAGGAAGCGGAGGAAGCGCAAGAGGAATCGCATTTAGTCTTGCAGTTTCAGGTAAAATTCAAAACTTACTTGTGTGTTCCAGAAATGAAATTACCGCAAAAGAAATTTGTTTATTAGTTGCTAAAAATTCAAACGTAAAGGCGGAACCAATTTCGCAAGATCTGTTACTTGATCGAAAAGAAGAAATTTCATTAGTCATTCATACAACTCCTTTAGGAATGAAAGGACAATCACCAGGTCCGTATCTTCCCGAAAATTTTTTTAACCCGAATATGACTCTTTTTGATATAGTTTATAATCCTCTAGAAACTCCTTTGGTCAAAGCGGCGCAAAAAGCGGGAACAAAAATCATTCCCGGATCGGAAATGCTTTTGTATCAGGCAATGAAACAGTTCGAACTTTTTACAGGAATTTCGCCTAACGCAGAAGATATAATCAAAACTAGGGAACGTCTATCTAAAGCATTAGAAAATCGATGAATTCAGATTTCGACTTTTTAGAATTTGCAAACGGACTTTCTAATTTAGAAAAGAGCAGAAACTTCAACGTTTTTACCGGTTATTCCTTGGAACCGTTTGCCAAAACCTTAAAAAAGTTTGGTTTTGATCAAAGAAACGAATCTACTTTTTGTAGAATCTCAGTAGTAGGAACAAATGCAAAAGGTTCTATCACTCATTTTTTAGGAGAATATTTTCGGATCTATGGTTTCAAAACGGGACTTTACACTTCACCTCATTTAATTAGTCCTTTGGAAAGAATTCGGATAGGAACCAAATCTCAAAATTTCAGAAACATTCTCACAAAAGAATTGGATCAATTGTTAAACGAATGGAAATCTCTCAAAGCCATTGAAGATTTAAAATCTTTTTCTTTTTTTGAACTTTTTACGTGTGCCTCCTTTTCCTTTTTTGAAAAAGAATCTATGGAAATTCAAATTTACGAGGCAGGTCTTGGAGGTAGGTTAGACGCAACCAAACTCTGCGACCCGGACATAGTCGTTTTAGGAGTAATAGGTTTAGATCATAAAGAAATATTAGGAAATACGAAAGAAGAAATCTTAGAAGAAAAACTCGGAATCTGTACTTCCAACACAAAAGCACTTTTTGCAATCGAACAAAAAGAGCCGGAATTAAACGAAAAAATCTCATCTTGGTGTTCTCAGTACGGAATTGATTGTACTATCATTCCTCAAATCCCATCTAAAAACACATATCTTAAAAAAAATCAGATCTTTTCTTATCAAGTATTTCAAGATATTCTAAAATTTGATTTCTTTTTAAAATCTACCAATAAAAAAATCGATCTAGGATTTCCTAAATCTGAAACTGTTTCCTCAATTTCAAATGCACTTAGCTTCGAAATTTTTGAAAAATACATAACTTCTCCTCCGGGTAGATTAAGCGTTTTACGACATTCTCCTCTTATCGTTTTTGATCCTGCACACAATCCAGATGCTTTTATAGAAACCCTACGAAGTTTATCCTTTCTTTTCCCATCTCATAGATTTCGAATTTATGCGGGTTTGTTAAAAGATAAGGACGGAAACGGTATTTTGGAAATTTTAAGAAAAGCGCGTAACAAATCGGATATTTTGGGGTTTCAATTTTTAAAGGAAAATGGGTTTGTTATTCCAGACAACTGCCATTCAGAAGAAACGATCTCAGACTCTGAATTTAGATCCGTATTACAACGTTTAGATGATCCTTTCGAACCAATTTTGATTTTAGGTAGCTTTCGTTTATTTCCGATTGTTATCGATCTACTCTGATAAAACTAAAAAGAATGAACGCAATCTTTCTACAGAGAGTATAAAAATGAAAAGTGAGTTTTTGTGGAAACGTAATAGTTCCCACAAATTAAGTTTCTTTTCTTTGTGATTTTGAAATCAATTTGTCTGTGAATACTACATTTTACAGACAAACTAGGGTATTGAGGGAGTTCCCACATTTTCAAAATCAACTGTAGAACCTGGATTTGTAATAGTTCCCACAAATTACTACTCGAACGTATAAAAATAGCACTAAAAGCTAATCATCAATTTTGCAGAGATGTAGAAATTTTCAAAAAATGGGATTTAATCCGGATTTGTCGACTTTTTGAAGTGTTCCTACATTAGAGTTGTTGAAAATTCCATAGTTCAGTTTAACAAAACTAATTCAATTGCTCGTTTCCTTGAAATAGAAACAGATGGAGAATTCATTTTTCAACAATTCTATTTTAAAAATTCAACTGTAAAACAGTGTAAATTCGATAGATCCGCATAGAGAAACTCAGCAGAATCTCTCTATCATAACCAACCACACAAGTATTTTGATCTCAATATAAATCTGTCGGAATTACGACAAATCCTCTGTAAAAACTTACAACGTGATCTATAGAAAGCGTTGTATTAGTTTTCTCTAATTTTTGTGGCAACTCAATGAATTGCTTCCCATGGGTCGCAATTCAGGTGGAAAAGTTCTGAAGACTTTTATCCATTAGAAAAACATACTTTTTGCAAGTAACAAACCTCATTTCTGTCAAAACACTTGAAAAATGTGCGTTTTGGATTCTTCTGATTCTAAAATCCTATTCAACTTGTAGGGTTGATTATGGCTCTCCATGGATGCGCGTTCTAAATTGTAATTCAAGACGGGATATCGCATTACGTTTCTTTCATACAATTTATTCACCAGAGGCTAAGAGTCCCAGTCCGGCAACGCCGGATTATTCACTCCGGTTTTCTTAGGCTGAATTTATAGAATTGAAGCGTAAACCTGGATATTCTGTTATATGGTTCTGAGTAAAATGTGGAAACTACTGCAAATTACGATTTTACGAACAAATTCTAAAAATGTAGGAACTACTATTTTTAAAAAATTCTTTTTCATTTTCTTATACCGAACTTCATGAAATTATTAGAGTTGTTGAAAAATTAATTCTTGATCTGTTTTTGTTGCATTGCTCATAACTATATAATAAAGCACATAATATTTTGCATAAAATCAGTGTTTTGTGATAAAATTAACAGCACTCAATTTTATAGAGATTAGTAAAATGGACAATTGAAGCAGTTTTGCAAATTTTTACTGTGGAATTTTTCAACAACTCTATTGTTTTGCGGTTGTCATTCAATAAAATTGAATTTTTTCATAATTTTATATTTTCTTAATATTCAAAATTTTAAATTAAACTTCGCAAAAGAATCGATCTCAACAAACTGACCCGGAATCGCATATGGATTGTTTAACCTTTTCGGGACCGCTCCCACATCCAAAGTTTCCTCATCTAAACCAAGCCAATAAAAAGTCACGGCTAAGATCAACATCGCCGCCATTCCGTAAATCATCACGCCACCTGTCAATCCTTCGTGCCTGCCAAAGTTCCCTGCAAGTTTTTGATACCTACCCGCATCTCGATTCGTTTCACGAACAATTCTTTCTTCATAAAGATACAAACCGATAAACTGATCTTGAGGGGCAGAGAGAGACGCATAATAAAGACCTGTAAGATTCACCCGACTACGAGCACGATCGTATAAATCATTGGCCTTCAAGTTGAAATAATAATAACCGACGTAAAACAAAAGAGTTCCGTATAAGGAATAAATCGAAAAATCGTTATACGAATGATCCAAAAAAACGTTCTGTTTATTTTTATAATAAGTGATCGTATCTCCCTGTTTTAAAACCAAATCTAGTTTTGTTTCTTCGTCCTTTTTGATCTCCACTCCTTTTAAAAGATCCACGTGACCTTCCATCGAAAGTCGAAGACGATTATAACCCGTTTTAACTCGAACGTTGATGATAGGAGTTTTACCTAAAAATTCCGAACCTAGATAAACGTTTGCACCTTCCGGATTGGAAGTCACAGAAATCAATCCATCCTTAGGAGTTCTAGCAAGAATCATTTCAAAGTTTCCACCGTCCTGAATCGAAACTCTTTTTTCTTCGCTCTGAAACCCATCCATGTAATATTTAACCTTGCGATTTCCGGGAAGAATATCAGATCTTTGTAAAGGAGTTTTTCCCAAAAATTGTCCATCCAAAAAAACGAGAACTCCGTCTATATCTCCTGATTTAAACGAAAAAGAAACCGTATTCTTTCCGACCAATTCTTTTTTGATTTCTCCGATTAATCCTTCCAATTCCTGATAAGAGCGTCTAACGCTAGTTTTAGCTCGGAATTCTTTTCGAGAAGCATCTTTAGAAGATCGCAGAACGAGTTTGAGTTCCATTTGAGACTCGCTTTTTTTTTCGTATGTTCCAGCGAGATGATAAAAACATCCCGCCTTTTTACCAGATAAAAATAGATTACTGTCTTCGGGTGGAGTTTCCTCCGAAATAAATTCAGTTTTTAAAGTTAAAAAACGAGGATCTTTTTCCGGAGAAGTCTCTTTTATATTCTTTACCCTTTCCAAAATGTTTCCGTCCCATTCTCCCTTTTTTAATCTTTCTTTTTCAATGGGATCTCCGAAACCGTGCTGAATACTTTTCGGAATTACATCCGGATCAAAAATTTGAAAAAGTCCTTTTAAACCTGAAAATAATACCCCTCCGTAGCCCTTACTCAAATAGTCTAGATTCGAGTCCGCGTTTTGATTTTTAAGTGGAAATATACATAGTTTTCTTTCGGTTTCGAACGTGACCTTCGTATACATCCCGGATTCTGGGAAACGATAGTATTTTTCGATACCTTGTGCAAAAATTCCTATATTCAAAATAGATAATATTAAAATAAATGCAAATAATCGAATCATTTTTTTTTCACGTTTAAAGTAGCAACTAAACCAACGATTCCTACAATAGGCATTACCAAAGCTAAAGGAGCAGAATAAACATAGTCTCTTGCAAAGGAAATTTGTTCACCTAAACCGGGACCGAACCAGTCGGAACCAGCGCTTACTCCCAAATAACTAAAAAGCGCCAGCGTCATTACAACCCCAGGTAATCCTGTAGTAAATAGAACTTTTAAAACTGGAAAAGCCGAAGGAAAAATATGATTTTGAAAAACGTTAGCCCTCGAAGCCCCAAAAAAAGAAGATGCGAGTACAAATCCACTTCCATCCGTTTCCCGAATTTTACTTTGAAGAGTCTCGTATGAAAACGCCCAGTCACCTAACAAAATTGCGACGATCAAAACGTAAGATCCTTGTCCTAACGCGTGAACAGTAAGTAAAGCGATGAGCAAAGAAGGAACGGAAACGAACACGGAAGAAATCGGAGTAAAAAACCACCTTCCGGTAAACGGAAAAGAATATTGAAAAAGACAAATTAAAGAACTGAACGCCAAAGTAAACAACCTAGAAGGTAAAGAAAATAGAAGAGTGGAAATCGTTCCGTAAGAAAAAAGACCATATACGTCTCGGCCCAATCGATCACAACCCAAAGGATGACTCCAAGTTACAGAACAAAAACTGTCTTCTAAAAAAACTTCCGTAGGCGGATTTTTCCATAATACACCAACTAAGGTTAAGAAAACAAAAAAGATCCTCAAACCATTACCAAAGGAAATCAAAAAAGGTTCTCCTTACCGGTAAGACTTTCTTGAAAACGAATGGAAACCCTACTGAAAATATAAAACGTAAGACCACTATAAAAAAGAAGCGCGCTCAACAGCTCCGCGTCCATAGTCTGAATCGCGTAATACATGGATTTACCAATTCCCGGAAAAAAGAAAATTTCCTCCACGATCATAGCTCCGGAAAGAAGGGAACTGAAATCCAGAAGAATCAAAACCACAAGCAACGGAAGAATTTTTAATAAAATATGATTCCATAATATTCTATTTTTAGAATATCCTCTGGCTCTTAAAACCTTCGTATAAGGGGATTTTAATTCGATTTCGGTAAGACTGAGAGCAAACTGATAAATTCTAGCCCAGACTCTAGAACCCAGAGCAATTCCCGGCAAAATCACATAAGTGCTATTCCAAGGTTCGTAACCGCCCGGAGGAAACCATTCCAGTTGTACAAAAAAAATCAGAAGTAAAACAACTCCCACTACAAAAACCGGTGTGGACAAAATCCAGTTACTCAGAAATAAAAATACGCTTTTAAAAATTCCTTCTTCCTTTTTAGAACCGATAAGCGCCAACGTTACCGCAAAAAAACTCCCCCAACCCACCGAAAAAACCGCGAGGTGTAACGTGGGAAGAACTCTCGAAAAAATATGTTTCCAGACTGATTCCCCAGAAGTGGTTTTACCGGATTGAAATATTATAATTCCTTTAACAAAGGAAAACACCCGAGGCAAAAAGGATTCTTGTTCTAGAAAAGATTCTTCCTTAGAAAAGGACGAATCTGCATAAAGATATTCTTTATTCAAAGAACGTAGATGACCGAAAAGAACGGAGAAAAAAATTAATGCGACAAGAAATAAAAGGAACCTAGAGATTTCTCCCTGCACGGTTAGACGTTCCGAGAAAAAGCTTTTTGGATTTCCTCGAAGGATCCGGAACGAATCAATTTTTCTCTATCTTCTTTTACATTTAATGCTTTTGCAATCTGTGCAAGCGTCTTGATATGTTCTTGAAATTTGGTTTTGGGAACGATGAGAAGAATAAAAATATGAACCGGTTGATGATCGATCGAATCGAAATCGATTCCGTTCGGATTGAGTCCCATCACACATTTGAGTTCATCCACAAGATTGACAGAACAATGAGGAATCGCAACTCCACTTCCAATTCCGGTTGACATTGACTTTTCTCTGGCAAGAAGAGACTCTAAGATTTCTTCTTTATTTTCTGCGTCTATCTGATGTGTATCGATCGCCTTTTGCAGGAGTTTGGAAATCACTTCTTCTTTGCTTCCAGATTCCAAATTGAAAATGACTGTTTCTGGTTGAAGAAGAGTCAAGAGCTGATTCATATCCACTTCCCTGACTTTTCGTTTTGTTGTTTATGTTTGCTACAATACACGATCATCATTCTAACTACAATTCGAACGGTTCTAATTGCCCGAAATTATCGACTCTGCTTCCCAGAAATATACGGATCAAACTGGCTTCAATGAAAAAATAGAAAACGGAAAAGGTGAAAATCGGTAAAGAAAAACGTACCAAAACTTGGATGACATAAAAAAGAACCACGGTCGCTAAAACCGCTATGAATGAATAAATCCAAACGGTATATAAATTTCTTCCGGGTGAAGCAAAAAGAATCGAGAACGATACCCAAGCGGACAGAAGAACGGGAAAATATTCCAAAGCTAAATTTCCAACGACTACGATCAAACCAGTTATAAAAATCAAAGGAATCTGAAAAGAGTTTGGTCTTTTTAAAAAAACAGGAATCAAAAAAAGAATCGAATACGCTCCCATAGTTTCTAAAGAAGAAAATCTCAAAGGAGAATAACCTTCCTGTGAAAAAGAAAGAACGCTGAAAATATCCGAAATAGATTCGTCCCTAAAAGACAAATTCGGTTTACCTGCAATCCCGGAAAAAATATCTACCGTAGGCAACAAAAGATAAAAGAATAAAAAAATCAAAAGTTGGATCAAAGAAAGTGGTGCTTGAATCCGAAAGCGATCAAAAGAATTCAAAAAAATTCCAGCGATTCCCGCAAGTATGGCCCAGACTATCGTTCCGGAGTGAATCGGCAAAAGAAGAACAAAAATTCCTGTATGAACGATCCATTTTAAAGGATAGATAGTTCGTTTTAGAATCGTAAATTGATAAACAAAACAAGTTCCCAAAACTATCACATAACAAATCCATAATGGAACGGTTCCGAACAAGACAATTCCTATAAACGAAAAAAGCCCCATCAAAATATCCGGATAAAACGGATCCGACTTTCGAAAAAAACCAATCTTAGTAGCTAAGAGATAATCAGGCATTTTGATTCTCCCGGACTCTACTTTTTACTTCTCGAATTTTATTTCTGATAGAAATTCCGGAAGGGCAAAGATAAGTACAAATCCCACATTCGATACAAGCGTCCGTAAAAAATTTTCCCTGTCCGTTAACTAGAGAAATCGGATTACATTCTAAAGGGCAATTATAAGTGCATTCTCCGCATTCTATACAAGGAAGTTCGTTCCGCTCCTGAATTTTACCAGAAACGAATATAATAGAATGATGTTTATAAATATCTAAGAAATATTCCTCGGACGAAGAATGAAATTCTCCGCCGTCAAAAAAGGAATTAAAAGTGAAGTTAGGATACTCTTTCTTTTTTTCAGAAAGTAAAAAGCCGAGACTTTGGCCATCTCTGAACTTAATTGGGGATTCTTCTTTTTTAAGACCACCGTTTTTTCCCACATAGTAGATCGTGATATGTCTTTCTATATATGGGATTTTTTTGAATAAGGCTCTGTAAAGATGATAGAGAGTTTCCGGTCCGAGATAAAGGATTTTTTCTTTTTGGAATACCTTTCCGGATAGAGCCTTTTTTACAAAATACTGCGGGTATCCTAGCGGGTATTCGTATTTTCGAAAAGGAACCGGAGACAGTATATAGTCTTTAATGAAAGCCTCCGGAAACCATACTTTCAAATATTCTAAAAATTGAATATGCAGTTCTTTGCATTCTTCTAAAAGAATTTTTTGAAAATCGACTGACTGGGTTTTGATATACGGAGAAAGTACAATCAAAGAGGACTGAAACGTTTTAAAAAGAGAAGATAAGGTTGTATTTGGAAAATCGAGAGAGACAAGTCCGAGTTCGTCCATTCTCTGTAAGGCTTGGTCTAATTTCAAAGAAGGATCAATTTTGGTTTCACCGGACAATTGAAAACTTCCGTCTTGTACGATTCGGATCTTTGTAGAATGTTCTCCCTGAATGAGACTCGCGATTCCGTCTACAGGAGATAAAAGTGTTCCGACAGACTGCCTAACGAGTGGTTCTCCTGCAAATACTCGGGTGGGAAATTCTTTTAGATAGAGGGCTCCCAATTCGGGAAATAACGTGAATGGTTCTTCCAGGACGGTCTTACGAGAAAATTTTCCGTGGACCAATCCTGGTTTGAGGGTAAAAGCGGAGGGCTTCAAAACTCTTTAGGTGAGATTTTTCACCATGTAGATTTCGTCTTTGATTGGAAGTTCTTTCTTTAGATTTTTGATATAAGGAAGAATTTCACCCATCGGCTCATAAAATTCACAGTTTACTTGCATACGGCGAGCAACGGTGAAATATTTATAGAGTTTTTCTTCTCCGGATCTTTTGGACCATTTTTTCTTGGTGCATTTTACGCGGAGAATATACTTATCCGCCTCGGATTCATATTGCCTTACGGTTACACAGTGCAGGCAATTAGCGCAGTAAACTTTCTCACTCATTCGGGTTCCTATAAAAGTAACGGTTTTTTGTCAATTTTTCAGAAAAAAGTGCAAAGTCAAGCATAAGCCGCCTTAGAGCTTTCAACTCTGAGCCTCACCAAAGATTGGTAGAAAGGTCTTTGTAGTTGGAAACTATGATAGGTTTCTATTCTTTTATAAAATATAACCGTTTTTATGGATTGTTGCAATAAAAATGTGGGAACTACTACGCTTTACTGTAAACGAGTTATCAACCATAATCTGGATCTCTTTTGAGATTTAGGACAATTCTGAAACTAATCTGTGTTCGATATTTTTCTAAAAACAGTATTTATTCTTACAGTCCAACTTGGAAAAATGACTGTGTTTTTCAAAGTTTTATGTGAGATCTTAATTTGCAGTAGTTCCCACATTTTATTTTTACGGAAAAATCAGTTTTTATAAAACAAACTTCTTACACCAAATTTATGTTCAAGAAGCCTTTACAAAATAAAGTGAGTCAGCCATGATTCATCTTTCTGAAAAAAATTGGATCTTGAACTTTACAGATCGATTCCCTAAAATGTGGGAACTACCGCAAATCAGAATTTTACGAACAAATTCTAAAATTGTGGGAACTCATACTTTTAGAAAATTATTTCTTACGTCCTGCTACGTTAAAATGGGATTTAAATTCTGATGATCGCCGTAAAACAGAAGTTTTGTGCAGAAATCGGATTGAATGATGATTCTTTTTGAATTTTATAAAGGTAATTTACGGAAAGAATTTATTTTTCTTTTTAAAGAACAAAGCTAAAAGAAAACTCTTTAGCCTTGTTCTGCTATTGCTCTATTATGCCTGAGTAGAAAGTTCCTTTGCGGATTCACGTTTAGAAGCTCCCAGTTTCCAGAATGCATCTTTCAAAGACAAATATCCAACGTAGAAAAATCCGAGCGCATAAATTGCTAAGAAACCTACAATCTGAGGTTTTCCAAGTGCAAAAGAAAGAAAAACGGTTCCAATACAATAAAATCCCATTAGAAATTCAAGAACCACATGAAAATCTAAAGGCACAGTATATTTTAACCTTTCTTTCAATACATCCGTATTATTCTCGATCTTAAGTTTAGGAGTACGTTTGAATGAAGACTGAATCCCAAGAATTGCTTCTAACCAAGCCCTTGTGTTTACGATCGCAATTCCAGTTCCGATCATAATTAAAATTGGAAGATACAACATTCTTTTTTTCCAATCTTTATGAAGAATTTTCTGAGAATACGCGTAGAAAATCATGGGGCCCACAGATCCTACCGATAAAATCGCAGCGGTTCCCATTAAAATTTCGATTGGTAAATCATAGAAACTAAAACCGGACCAATAATCCATCAACAATAAAGGTGCACTAAAAAGTATATTGATCACCATTAAAGGATGAACCGAATAATTGATTAAATGAACAATTGCTTCCGACTTAATTCTCCAAGGAAGATCCGCCCGAAGAATTCTTGGAAGCAACTTGACGGCAGTTTGTATGGAACCTTTACACCAACGGAATTGTTGCGATTTATACGCAGAGATCATCGCTGGAATTTCTGCCTTACATTCAATATCTTTAAAATAGCGGAATTTCCATCCTTTCATTTCTGCCCGGTAAGAAAGATCAAAATCTTCCGTTAGAGTATCGTGCTCCCATCCACCGGAGTCGATAATACATTCTTTTTTCCAAATTCCAGCAGTCCCATTGAAATTCATCCAGAGATGAGATCCGTTTCTAGCAACCTGCTCGATCATAAAATGTCCATCAATTCCAAAAGATTGCGCTTTGGTAAGAACGTTATAATCTGCGTTTATATGTCCCCAGCGAACTTGTACCATTCCGATTTGAGGATCATCGAAATATGGCACGGTTTTAATTAAGAAATCAGGGTCCGGCATAAAGTCAGCGTCAAAAATTGCGATGTATTCTCCTCGAGCAACTTTCATCCCCGCTTCTAATGCTCCAGCCTTGTGTCCAGTACGCTCCGCCCCCGATCGATGAAGATGATGAATATCAAATCCGAGTGATTTATAATGATTGATTAAATTTCTGGACTTTTCGACAGTCTCGTCCGTAGAATCGTCTAAAAGTTGTATTTCAAGTTTATCTTTCGGATATTTAAGCGCGACGGTTGTTTCAATCAATCGGTCCACTACATAATATTCGTTGAAAATCGGCAACTGTACAGTCACTACTGGCAGATTTGGATCATTGACGTCTAGAATTTTGTCCGGCTCGGATTCGCAATATGTATGATTCTTTTTATAAAGATATACCATGATATAGGTATGAATCCCAAAGAAAAAGAGAGCGACTATGTCGATCCCATAAATAGCCAGAAACAATATAGTTACGACGGTCAGCATAATGATAGCCAGGAAATATTCTTCTCGTTAAAAGTCAAAGATTTTGCACTGCATAAATTTTTTAGTTTTTTAATTCGGTCCTTTATTTTTTATTCAGAAGCCTAATGTAGGAACTCCCACTGCCGATACTTTTCAATGGATGGACTACAACCTCCCTGGTTGTGTCTTCCACTGCGAATTTTCACTTTAAAATGGACGGGGGACGAAAGTTACACCGTCCCCTTTTTTTGCAGTCTTAAGGAATACACAACACTACTACTCTTACCGACTTTCAGATACACTCAAAGAACGTTATAAGGATCCATCCCAAAATTCATTTTTCTATAAGAAAATCTTTATAAAATCCGAATACACTTTTCTCAATACGAATTTTTTCATAAAATCTCCGTTTTACGATCTTTATTGAATTGAAAATCCATTTTACGGAGGTTTACTTGTTATTTCCATTTTTCTAATATTCTTAAAATATCATTGCCGAATTTTTCTACCTTTGCAGTACCCATTCCTTTTACACAAGATAATTCTTCCGGAGTCTCCGGCATCTCCTTTGCTATTTGAACAATGACGGGATTTTGAAGTACCATAAACTTTTTCCATTTTCTTCTTCTGGCTTCTCTATCTCGAAAATTTTTTAATTCTTGAATCAAGTTTTTGGCGGGAATCGTTTTTTTTTCGCTTTCTGTATCTGAACTTTTTTTCTTACGGGGAACCTTGACAATCACTGTGGAAGAAAGAATCAATTTAGGATATTTGTCTCCTACGATCTTTATCTTTTTTTCTGAAATCCATTCATCCAAAATTTTTAAAATCGCTTCTTCCGCAACGGAACGTAAAGAACCGTATCCGATTAAACGATCCAATTTTTTTCTCAGAATTTCGTTCGATCTAGAACCGCGTAACACTCCTACGATCATCCTTTTACCGAACTTACCTGGAATTTGTTCTAATACTTTTTCGATGGTTCCTAATTCTTCCTTTGAAAATTCATATCTTTCCCTTACTTCTTGTTTTAATCGTTTGTTTTTTTCTCTTTCCAAAAACCGATCTCTTTCATCTGCAAAAGTAGATTCTTTTTCTAAACAGATGTCACAGGTTTCACAAGGTAAGATTTCTTCGTCAAAGTAGGAACAAAGTGTTTGTTGTCTACATTTGTTAGAAATGGAATATTCTTTTAAATGGGAGAGTAACGTTTCTCCTCCTTTTCGATTGTTTTCCTTTCCTATTATAAAACCTTGTGTCACAAGATCAGAAGGATGATAAAAAAGGACACAGTCAGAAGGTTTTCCGTCCCTTCCGGCTCTACCCGCTTCTTGATAATAACTTTCCAAAGAGGCTGGTATCTGATAGTGAATCACCAAACGAACGTTTGGTTGATCCAACCCCATTCCAAACGCGTTAGTCGCCACCAATACATTTGTTTTTCCGTTGTTATATCCGTCCTGTGTCTTTTCTCGACTGGAATCGGTTCTTCCCGCGTGATATTTGCCGACTTTAAATCCATTCTTTTTTAGAAAACCGTAAACTGTTTCTACTTTTTGTCTAGTTGCGCAGTAGACGATCACTCTTCCACTTGAAACTTTTTGAAAGTTTCCTTGAACTAAAAGTTTCAAAAGTTCGTTTTCTCTTGAAATTTCGTTTTGAGGAAAACGAACCGAAAAACTAAGATTTTCTCTATAAAAACTTCCCTTAATCAATATTGGATTTTTGAGTCCTAACGAATCCGATATGTCCTTGATGACTCTGGACGTAGCTGTGGCGGTTAACGCAACTACCGGTATCGGTTTCGGGTATTTGTCCCTAAGTTCGTATAACTTTCTATATTCGGGTCTAAAATCGTGTCCCCATTGGGATACACAATGCGCTTCGTCTACGGCAATTCTTGCCAAAGGAAATTTCGGAAGAATTTCCAACACCTGTCTTCCAAGCGCCTTTTCGGGTGAAAGATATAATATCCTGATTTTACCGGTAACGGCCCTACTTAAAATTCTCAATTGTTCTAGATCATCCTGAGTGGAGTTGCAGTATTCTGCCGCGATTCCTTTTGCTTTGAGTGAGTCTACCTGATCTTTCATCAATGCGATCAAGGGAGAAATTACAAGTGTCAACGAGGTTTCATCCAAAATCGTCGGAAATTGGTATATGAGGGATTTTCCTCCTCCAGTTGGAAGAATAGCTAACGTATCCTTTCCGGAGATCAAGGATTCGATCGCTTCTTTTTGTCCGGATCTAAACTTGGGCAATCCCCATTTTTTTTTAAGAATATATTCTAAATTTTGAATATGTTGGTTCTGTTCTGAATTCATTGGATCTGGAATCGTAAAAATTCGGTTGTTGTATTACGTTCGTTTAAACTATAAATATTAGATTTTGTCCTAAAGTCAGTCTCTTTTTAAAAGAAACTTAAAAATTCAGGTATCGTGTAAATTTTATTTTAAATACTTAAATGTGGGAACTCATACATAAACTAGAAACATAAAGGAAATTCGAATACTCTTAAACTATCTTTAGAGTTGTTAAAAAATTCCATAGCCACCGATAACAAAACTGCTTCAATCGACCATTCCCATAAAAGAGAAACAGATGGAAAATTACTACTCAATGAATGAAAACAACACTTGTTCTAAAAGTTAGAATGCGGAATATATCATAAAAAAGCCAATTATTTCGGGTTAGGCGTAATTTTCTGAGAACTTCTAATATCTTAGGTAAAATTACCTATTCATTTTCAGTATCATTTTTATACGTCTGAGTAGTAATTTTTCAACAACTCTATTTATCAAATCATTAAGAATGAACTAAAATTGAATGAATCCTTATAGTTAAAAAATTTAAACATATATATAACCCAAATATATGTTCTAAATAAACAAAACATCATTTTCTTTCATTAAAATATATTCATTAATAAAAAAATCTGCCTTCATTAAAGAGTAAAAAAGAAGAAGGATCAAAGGTAAAAGTGATAAAAAAACTGAATCATCGAATTAGTTTTTTATTGCCAGAACCATAGAATAGAGTATTTAAAACACGGATTCATCAAACTTCATGATATTTCGACATATACATTAGAATAAGTTTATATAGAATTTAGTTCCAATATATGAACAAAATCAAATATATTGGCTATAAAAATTGATGTTGGAAGTTCGGATAACAATAGAGTTGTTGAAAAATTAATTCTTGATCTGTTTGTATTGAATTGAAATGGACAATTGAAGCAATTTTACGAATCTTCACTATGGAATTTTTCAACAACTCTAATCTAAAAAAACAATACAATTTGTTTCTTACTCAATCCGATAGTTCGATTTACTAACTTGTAGTAAAATGGATTCATACAATATTTGTGGAGTAATATTATAATTATTTCATATATATACGATTATGATTATTCATAGCCATATAATAAAGTACCTAATATTTCGTACTGAAACAGTATTTTGTGATAAAGTTTAAAGGTACACAATTTATAGAGATCATAATTTAAAAAAGAGGGTTTGAAAAATGTATAATTGGAAGAAAATTTTTATAGTGGCTTTGTTAGTCTCCATCATGATTTACTTGGAGTATGAAATGGATCATACACTTGTACATGCGTCTTCTTACTCAAAAACTACTAACTCGATCATTCAAAAACCTACCGATCCACCAAAAGATAAACCAATCAAAGTCAATGTAAGTGGCGGAGGAACATTTTGTTATGGTCCTACTTTTAGCGGCGGTGAAAGTTACATCGTAATTGAACAGTGTTGGCAAATGCACGTTAAGAATGCAAGATACGACGTGTTCCAAAGAATTTCGTATAACGTCAATAATACGTGGTTATGCATCACTGCTCCGGAAAAAGTAGTTAGAGGGGAAGAAAACTGGGACTATGTACATCTCAGACCTTGTACAATCAACGATCCTCTGCAAAGATGGATCGTAAAAGACAACTCGTTTTGGACTGCGGATGAGCGTTATCAATTGAAGGATACAAATTGGTACGGCTATATATCAAGAAATTCTAAAGATAGATACAACCATACATTAGATTCTTCCATGAAAGATTGGATTCAAACAATAGCCACTCCTGGAAACATCAGCGTTCAAACTTCTATCGCTTGGGATTTGCAAACTACCGAGGGAAATGAACGTTATTTTATTCGCTGGGGAGGTTCGGATAAAAATACCACACCTCTCTACTACAATCCTGAAAGTGGACATCTCGCTCAGTATGACCCGGTGAGTGGTTCTCTCTATTGTATGTCCTCTCAGGTAGACAACTATCAATGGAATTGGGTGACTTGGGCATCGTGTAATGACGCAGCGATCAGTAAAGAGAATCCGACTTTTTGGAACGTCTCTTTTCAAACCGAAGAAGGAGGAATCATCACGGATTATAAGGGAAATGCACTGAGAGTAACCAGATATGGAAGCAATTGGGGAGTTGCCTATGTAGCTAAACCTGATTTTGTCAAAAAGGATACTAAGAATAGCCCCACTTCTTTGTTTGTAGTCGATAAAAGTTTACTGGATTGGACACATTATACGTCATCTAATCTTGGAAAGACAGATCAGTATTGTCCAGCTGGTAATCACGAAAGTATTCTACATAAAAGAGTCAAAAGAACCTTACCACCTGACTTTCAATTAACTGAGGCTTGGATTCGAAGACTTTATGAAATAGCCAGGACAGATTCGAATTCGCGTATGTCACGTGGGGTATGTGGTGTTTGTATGCTTCAAGCCCTTCAAATGATAGCAGAACTACAGGAGTATCATTCTCAAGGACCTCTTCAGAGTGGAGGTTACTTCTTCAATACAGCTCCGAATACGAATCCTTTTATCTCGTTTGGACAACGTCATCCGGACTTGGACAGATTGCTGGTAGATATTTATAGAGTGTTTGAGCGCTTCTTTGACACAAACTATACGTTAGGCTACTTATCCGCTATGAATCTCTTACCTCAATACGAATGGGGACGTACTCGTGAATTTACTACTATGTCTGAAATAAGATCTCACATAAGAGCACTCATCGCTTCTCCGCCCGGAAATATTTGGCTATTGTTAATGACGATGGTTCATTCAGATGGAACTCGGGGAGGACATGCCGTTCCAATTCTTAGAACCTCTCAAGGATTAGTTGTAATTGCAACAACCATGGCGACCGCAACATTTGAAGAATACAGAGCAGCGTTAAGACCCACTACAAATCTGGAACAGATAATTAGAAATCTGAGAGGACCTAATAGTGTTCTAACAGGACTTTCAACTTTACAATTAGGAAGATTTTACCGTAATCCTTTGGACTCCATGATCTCTAACAGAAATTGTACTGGAGAAGGAAGTGATAGAAGAGGCACAGGAGAATATCCAACTAGCGCATTGGTAAATCAGTGCTCAAGTAAAAGTGGTAGGTGCTCACTGCAATAATTCAATGACTTAAGAAAAAAATGAAAATTACTCTGATTTCTTAACGGAAGAGGTGTTGACGTAGAATCGATTTTACCTGCGTCAACACCACAAGGGACCTTTATAAAATCGAAAGATAAGGATTTTAGGAATTAAATTTCTACACAAAATCGTTGTTTGGCGATCATCATACAATAAAACCGACAACGCCAAAATTTGTTTTCCTAATCAGATTATATAATAAATACCCAATATTTTACGCCGAAACAGTGTTTTATAATGAAAATTAAAAACGCTCAATTTTATAGAAATCCGTATATGCAGGATCAGTAAAAAATTTTATTTTTTAAAAGAAAGATCTAACATTCTTTGAACGGACATTCTTCCTTTTTCGATCACTTCCAGATCAAGATGAATTTCATATTGATCGTATAACAAAGAATCTCTAATTTTTTCGAGAGTGATTTTTTTCATATGAGGGCAAACCTGACAAGTGGAAACAAAATGCCTGTCCGGAAATTCGGAACGAAGATTGTCTCCCATAGAACATTCGGTAATTAGAAAAATATTCTTCGCTTCGGACTTACGGATAAAATCGCTCATCTGAGAAGTAGAACCGGAATAGTCCGAACGATCCACCACTTCGGTTTTACATTCCGGATGAGAGATCACCGTAACTCCAGGAAATTGTCTTCTTGTAAGTTCAATGTCTTCTGCAGAATACATTTCATGAACCATACAACTTCCCGGATGGGTGATGATTTTCTTCTGAGTCAGATTTTGAACGTTGGCAGCCAAATAACGATCCGGTAAAAAAATCACGGTATCACTTTCCAGAGATTCTACCACCTGTAAAGCGTTAGCCGATGTACAACAAATATCTGTCTCCGCCTTTACGTCCGCAGTACAATTGACATAAGTTACGACGGGAACACCCGGATATTTTTGTTTTAGATCGATCACGTCTTGTCTAGTGATACTTTCCGCAAGAGAACAACCAGCCTTCAGATCCGCAATGAGAACTTTTTTTTGAGGAGACATCAACTTAGCCGTCTCCGCCATAAAATGAACCCCGTTAAAAAGAATCACGTCCGCATCCGTATCCGCGGCCACTTTACTCAGATAAAGAGAATCGCCGGTAATATCCGAAACACCGTGAAACACATCCGGAGTCATATAATTATGGCCAAGAAGAATCGCGTTCTTTTCTTTTTTTAATTTTTGAATTTCTTGGATCAGCGGAAGTTTCTCTTCCACTTCGTGTTCCATATAAGTGTTTTTAAGAGCTTTTGTAACTTCTTCGAGAGTTTTCATGGATAAGGCCAATAGGTAGTTGTAGTTGAAATCCCATTTAACTTTGGAAAAGAAGAATTCGTTCCCGTGTTACAATTAGACTGGCATTGTCTCCAAAGATTCCCGCTATTTGTAGAACTGGAACGTTTAGCGGTAACATAATCGGATTCGGTTTCAAAAGAACACGAACCGGAGTAATTCAAAAAAAACGTGGAATTACATTGGCTCCAACAGCGCAATAATTCTTCCAGAACTTCTCTATTTTGCATACGAGCCGGTTGAATTCCTTTTTGAAGTCGATCCATTTCTTGATCAGAACATTTTTCGCCGATGGATACGGGAGATTTTAAACATAAATTTTCTTGAGTATAATAATCCGAACAAGCCGGGTTTGAATTCAAAGATAAAATCCAACCCAAAAGTTGTTGATTGATTGTATCCTCTTCTTTTTTAGAAGAGGCGCAATTTAAAAGAATGATAATACAAAATAGAAGAATAAAAACAAATTGTTTGTGCACAGCAAAACCCATCTGAATTCAGTATCTTGTATGAGAAGTGTCTCTTCAATCAAAAAAAGAAAGAACAAAAGATCCATTTTTCAAATCCTAATTTTTCGATTCTAAAATCATTGACATGATTCTTTTTGATTTTTAAATCATCCCTTATTCCCCAAAATCAAACAGGATTGGTGTTACTTTTCATGAGAAAATTATCTTCTCTAATTTCTGTGTTAGTTCTCCTTATGTTCTTAGGAAATTGCGCAGCTACAGTTGATGTAGAATATCCGGTATTCCCGAAAGATAAAGAAGGCCGTGCACTTCAAAAATTCCTCGGAACCATTCGTAACGTAGGTTTGGCTGTAGAAGCTCCTAAAAAAAGTCTTTGGGAAGCGATCTTCGGTGAAGGTTCCAGTTTTATTGATCAGATGCCTTCTAAAGTTTTCGAGGCGTTTGACAAAGAGTCTTATTACAAACTTACCGACTTGAGCAAACGTGCAGACGCAATCAACGAAGCGAGTCTTTCTCTTACAGGAATTACTAAAAACAGAGCAAAGATCGGAAATCTGATCGGAGCAGAAGCAATTCTATACATAGGTTATCAAAAACCTTATACAGAGTGTAGTACTGAAAATAAAGTCGATGCGGTTGCAGCTGGTTTGAAAGTGGCTGGTTTTGCCGCTTCTATGGCAACTGGTAAAGACGTAAATACAGGAAACGAACCAGTATCTAAACCTACTGGAGTGCGTATGATGTTAATTCCTCTCGATGCTACTCTCATCAAAGTAGAAACCGGAGAAGTAAAAAAGGCGGTAGTTTCCAGTCCTGCGAAAATTTACAACAGTGTAGGAAATTTAGAATGCCCTTCAATTTTAGATTCTTTCGGACAAGGTTTGGATGAAGCTGCTGCTTATATCAAGGGCAGACTTTCTCCAATTGTTAAAACAGAAAGAATTAAAGTTTTTGTTAAAGACGAAGACGAAGAAGTAAAAGAACTTCTTCAAGAAGGTTACGAAGAAATCGTTGGTGAAACTCCAAGTTTCAAAAAAGCAAAAGAAGCTTGGGAAAAAGCTGATAAAAAAGCAAAAGGTCAGTCTTGGGGAGCAAAAGCAAACCTTGCAACCTACTATTTTTCAGCAGGTGATTTTGAAAAATCGATTAAACTCTACGAAGAAGCTATGAAATTGAAAGATGCTGATAAGAGCTATCTGAGAGAACTTAGAAAAAGAGTAGAGGCTACTTTCGCCGTTGACGAAAGCAACGCAAAGTAATCGAGTTCCTTTGAAATTACAAAATTGTATGAAAAGCGGGCGAAAGTCCGCTTTTCTTATTTTTATCCTAATCTTCTCAACTTTATTTCTTATCGAGTGTAGAAAAACTCCGAACGAAGAAGAATGTGTAGAAAATCAAATGCACAACGTCAAACTAATTGCAGATGCCTCCGAAGACGAAATCCCGCCTACGATGCAACAGATTATGTTGAAACAGATTCTTCAACCGGATATGTCAAAAGCGATTGTTCTACGTTGTATGTCCGAAAAAACTCTCAAACAAGTAGAATGTGAACTGAAAAAGGAAAAGTTCAGAGATTTAAAAGAATGTAAGAAATTCGGAAAAGAAGAATTAAAATGAACACGGTACACAATAGAGTTGTTGAAAAATTAATTCTTGATCTGTTTGTATTGGATTGAATGGACAATTGAAGCAATTTTACGAATTTTCACTATGGAATTTTTCAACAACTCTAATATTCTCACAACTTACAAATAGATTTAGTTTTCTAAAATATTTAAATATTATAAACATCTAATTTTTATAGATTTCTTAAAGAAGTTTTTCAAAGAAAACCGCTTATAACAAACGCTCGTAAATAAATTGGATTTGAGTTAAACAATAGATTGGAATCGACCTATATTGTGCTTAAATCCGGGAAGACCTACGTTTTTCAATTCGTAGAAAGTGATGTCAGTTTAGTTTCCGCTTTTTGTAGAAAGTAACAGAGTAATTTTATAGTAAAACCCAGATTTGTGGTAGTTCCCACAGATTTAGTCACATTACAAATTTTTAAACACTTAACTTTTGTAAGAGTTCCTACATCTTTGAAACAAGAACATAAAAACCTACAACGTATTTTTTGATTTTACCGTTTCTGCTATAAAAACGCAGAAAAATTCAAAACAAAAAACGAACCGTGGATTTTTGGAAAATGTGGGAACTCTCACAGATCGTGGATTTACCAGTTGGACTTTGAAAATTGTGGGAACTACTTAAAATACAAAAAAGAATCATCGTTCAATCCGATTTTTGCACAAAACTACTGTTTTACGGCCATCATCAAAATTTAAATCCCATTTTAACGTGAGTTCTGGCTGAGAAAGACTTTTCTAAAAGCATGAATTCCTACAATTTCAAAATTTGTTTGTAAAATTGTAGTTTGCGTGAGTTCCCACATCATTTTACAGACAAACCTAAGCTTTACAGTAGCTCCCACACTTGAATACGAAAGGTTCAATTGTTATAAACTTTTATTTTTTAAATTGTGGTAGTTCCCACATTTAAGGAATCGATCTATGAGGTTCAGATTTCAACTTTTTTCGGAATCATAGGTTTTTTACACCGAACGCACGTTAAGTTAGCCTTTCATACTTCCGAGTGACGAACCACAATCGCTTTATAAGTAAAACAGAATTTTCTAATGTTTTTCCGAAAATAAAATGTAACGTTTAAGGTCCAGAACTGTTTCTTCTTAGATAGGCAGGAATATCGTAGTCCTCCACTTTAGGAGAAGAACTATTCGAAGAACGCAATCTTAAAGATCCCGAATTTCGGTTTTGTTCCGTATTTTCATCTTGAAAAAAATCTTTCTTTTCAAGAGAGGAATTCTCCATTCCAACAGCTTTTCTCTGAAACCCATAACTCTCTTGCGTTCCTTTCTGAACCGAATCCTGATTCTGAAGTAATTTACCTCGTTTATGGAAACCGGTCGCGATCACAGTCACTCTAATTTTATTAGAAAGACTTTCGTCTTCATGAAGACCTACGATGATATTTGCATTCGGGTCAACTTGAGAAGTGATAATTCCAGAAACTTCGTTCCAATCCGAAATCGTAAGATCCTTTCCACCAGAAACGTTGATCAATAAAGAGGAAGCTCCGGCAATTGAAGTAGAGTCTAACAACGAATTGTTGATTGCATATTCCACTGCTTCTTTCACCTTACCGTCCCCGCTTCCTTCTCCTACTCCCATAACTGCGTCTCCGGTATCACGCATAATCGTTTTCACGTCCGCAAAATCCACGTTGATTAGTCCCGGATTATTAATGATGTCGCTGATTCCTCGAACTGCATTGAGAAGAATATCGTCTATCACTTGAAAGGCGAGATCAATCGGAGTACTTTTATCCACAACCCTAAAGATAGAATCATTATTGATTAGAATCAATGTGTCCACGTGAGAACGAAGTTGTTCGATTCCTTTACGTGCAAATTCCATTCTCCTTCTACCTTCAAAAGAAAAAGGAAGAGTAACCACCCCTACAACGAGACACTTCATTTCTTTAGCGATCTTTGCAATTACAGGCGCGGCTCCGGTTCCAGTCCCACCCCCCATTCCGGCAGTTATAAAAACCATATCCGATCCGCGAACAATGGATTGAATTCTTTCCTTATCTTCTTCCGCAGCTCTTAACCCAAGCTCCGGATCTCCACCGGCTCCCATACCTCGGGTGACTTTTGTTCCTAAGATGATTTTATTTTCTACGGGAGAACGAAGTAAAACTTGTTCGTCTGTGTTGAGAATCGCGAACTCAACTCCTTTCAAACTAGAATTGGACATTCTAGTCACCGCATTCATTCCGCCGCCACCAACTCCAAACACCTTGATCACTGCAGGGCTCGTTTTAGTTTCTTCTTCAAATCGGATCATGTTATTTTTCCTTACGGGTCAAAGATTGTCTTCGATCCATCTTCTAATTTTTTTAGACCATCCTTCCGAACGATCCACGGATTTTTGATCCATGTCCGTCATCCTGTCTGCGTATTTAATCATACCAATGGTCGTGGAGAATTCTGGAGAAGATGCTTTTTCCGCAAGCCCAGTGATTCCGCCTGGTCTAGCCCTGGATGACGTTAGACGAAATACATCTTCGGCAAGAGTATCGATTCCTTCGAGAAGGCTTCCTCCTCCTGTCAGAATCACACCTCCTGCAAGGAATCCTTTTTTACCTGACTTTTCCAGTTCCTTATCCACCATCTCGAAAATTTCCCTCATTCTAGGTTCAATGATAGAAACAAGTTCTTCTCGAAGAACTTGTCTTGCGGGTCTGCCACTGATCGGAGGAATTTCGATCGTTTCGGTCGGATCAATTTCAGAAAGAATCGTATGTCCATATCTTTTTTTCAAAAGTTCTGCGGTTTCTAAAGTGGTCTTAAGTCCGATAGATATATCGCTCGTAACACTAATTCCTCCGAAAGGAATTACGGAAGAATAAGAAATTCCTCCGTCTACATATACGATTAAGTCGCAACTTCCGGCGCCGATGTCTAACACGGCGGTTCCTAAATCTTTTTCCCCCGAAGTCAAAACCGCTTCCGAGGAAGCAAGACTGGAAAGAATCATCACCTCACAACCCAGACCGGACGATTCAATACATTTTTCTAAATTATGAATTGCTGTTATTCCGGCAGTTACGATGTGAACTTCCGCTTCCAGACGAACTCCGGTCATTCCAATCGGATCTCGAATGCTGGTTTGATCATCTACAGAAAATTCCTTGGAAAGCACGTGTAAGATTTGTTGATCCGCAGGAACTCGGATAGCCTGTGCGGCTTCGATCACTCTTACTACATCTGGTTCCGTTACGGTTCGATCACGATTTGTAATCGCCACAACTCCTTTAGAATTATCCGCCTTTACCGTTTTACCCGTGATATTAACCGCAACCACAGAAACTTCTTGACCGGACATAAGTTCCGCTTCACTCACAGCTTCGATGATGGAACGTGTAGTAGATTCAATATTAATAATAGACCCATTTTTAATTCCGGAAGAAGGATAAGCACCGGTTCCAATAATTTCTACCTCGTATTCAGAGACTGGACGAGCTACGACCACTTTGGTCAACGAAGTCCCCAGATCTAAGGCGGCAATAATTCTATCTCTTGGTTCCGACATATCAGTGATAGACAGCGTCTTCTCCTCTGATATCTACAAGTTCAGACTGAATCTTATCTTTTTCAAAATATGCTAATATAGCGTAGAGTTTTCGAACCTGATCTCTATGAAGAAGAGTACCGATCTGAATTCTCAAACGAATTGGCTCGTCCGCAAAGAAAAAAATTTCACCGTCTTCTTGTAGTAAAACTTCGGAGATTCTAGGTTTCAAAGCCGGATACATTTTAAACGCGTGTTCCACAGAATTATAAAGGTCTCTAAAACTCGCGTCTTGAACGGCTCCATTTTTAATTTGAAAATTTCCGGAAAGAACACATAGATCTTTCTCACGAATATCATCTTGGGATAAAAGTCGTAACTCCGGATCGATTTCGTAGAGATGTCCGTTCGAATTGACGACATAACTTGCTTTTCTCTCGGTAAGTTCCACAAGAAGCTGATCTTCTGACTTTTTAGTAATACGGACGGAGTTGATCCTCGGAAGTCTGGAAAGGTTGTTCTCTAAAAGATCTAAATCCAGCGAATCAAAGGATGTCCCGGGTTGAATTTCAAGCATTCTTACGATTTCTTCCGTTTTAAGCTTTTCATGCCCCGTAATGATTAACTTATTCAATTCTCGTGGAATCATCCCTTGATAACCGAATCCAAGAATCATTCCAATGCTCAAAATCCCGATTAGGAGAGCCAAAAGTAGGACGTTTCTTCTTTTTTGCACAAATTCTCGTAGAAAGTCAATCAGATTATGTCTCATAATAAATTCTTAGAAGAATTTTCTTTTCTAGTTTTCTTATCGGTATTTAGGATGATTTATATATCTTGTTTTTCGATGTAGGAACTCATACGTTTTCAGTTTTAACTTGTTCAAAAATCTGAAGCTTTACCGTGATCGTAGGAACTCCTTTAAAGTGTTGAAAAATAAAAACCGATCAATGATCCTACAACAAGACAAGAAGGTTTATTTAGCGTAAGTTCGTTCAGCCATAATTGATTTTTCTGAAAAAAGTTGAAATCTAAACTTTGCAGATCAATTCCTAAAATGTGGGAACTACCGCAAATCACGATTTTACGAACAAAAAGAAGGTCGCGTCAAAATAACCGACTTATAAAATCCGATCTGAGCTAGAAGCCTAATCTTTTTATGAATCTTTCCAAACACACAGCCGTTCTAACTGGGATTGTTTTTTTCTTAGCATTTTCCTTAAGTATGTATGTCTCCGTCATTGAAAAGGCCGGAACCAAAGACGAATATCCGTATACCATGAAAATTTATTATCCTCGTTTGGAAGGAATTCATCCAGGCGCACCCGTTCGAATTTTAGGAGTAGAAAAAGGAATTGTGCGTAGTTTAGACGTGGTTCCGATCGATGAAGTAGAAGATCAAAGATTCCTAAATAAGGATCAAACCAAGGCAATCGAAATTATTATTAGACTGAAAGAGCCGATCACACTCTGGGACAATTATAGAATTACATTCCAAACCAATACAATCCTCTCCGGAAGAACCATTGATATAGATCCTGGATCTTTTGATAAAGAAGAGACGTCTTTTTTTCAACCTACCTATTTAGAAGAGGAACAAAAATCTCCCGACTTCTTACCTTCTGCAGATTACTTTGAAGATTTTTTTGCGGCTTCCACAGGAGTCATTCGAGAAAATCGTGAAGACATCCGAACTTCTTTTAATAATTTCTACGAAATTTCAGAAAAGCTAAAATCAAATCGAGGAACAATTCCTAAGATCATTAATTCCCCAGAAACGTACGATAACGTGATCGAATTACTTACGGATGCTAGAATTTTCGGCAACGATGCTCGCCGTTATTTGGAAGGGAACCGCAAGTTGGAACGTTCCGCTCCGATCCCACTCACGATCAACATGTATCGTAGAACTACTTTGATCGGAAACGTGAGTAATCGATATTATTTCGAAAAGTTATAAATTTTAAAACTCTTCTTCTCCTCGACGAAAATCGTTCTTTCAAAGATATTTGTATTGTATGGAATTCAGTTTTCCTTCGACAGGAAACCCTATCTTTGATTACGTTTTATTGCCTTGTTTTATTTTTTTATCTAGAGTTACAGACGTATCCATCGGAACGATCCGAGTCATACTTCTTACAAGAGAAAAAAAAGGAATCGCAGCCTCTCTAGGATTTTTAGAGGTCCTACTCTGGGTTGTCGTAATCACTCAGGTTATCAAAAATTTAAACAACGTATTTTGTTATCTCGCCTACGCAGGAGGTTTTGCAACTGGCACTTTTATCGGAATGATTTTAGAAGAAAAACTGGCGATCGGCTTTTCACTTCTAAGAATCATATCCCCTCAAAACGGAAACAAAATCGCAAACAAACTTTCCGAAGCAGGTTACGGGGTGACTACGATAAACGGACACGGCAGCCGGGGCCCGGTCAAAATCGTTCTTACAGTTTTAAAAAGAAAAAAAATCGATCAGGCGATGAAGATCGTTCAGAACGTGGAACCGGACGTATTTTATTCGATAGAAAACGCCCGAAGAACCAATACGACCGCATTCGAAGATTCTCCAGGACTTCTCAGAAGAGGAATCCTGGAAAAAATCCTAAAAATTAGAAAGTAATATTTTCGTTTGGGTTTTTATACCGGAATTTTGACGTAAAGTTTTTTGATTTCTTTTTGGATGAATTTAGGAAAGTTCATCTGATATTCGTTAACTAGAAGTTTCCAATCATCTTTTCGAATGGATTTTCTACAGTTCACAGATCCACAGCCGCACTCGAAGGTCTGGTCGAAGTTTACGATGAAATTCGCATAGTCGATGGTAAGTTCTTCTCCGGCTCGAATGTCCCTTTTGGCTACGATGTTATCGTCTTGATCGTACCACATATTTGGATCACAAGAATGATTCATGAAGTTAGAATGATTGATCACATACTGATCACTGGTAGGCCCGGTCACTAAACCGAAGTCCACATCGTATCCGTATTTCATGAAGATGTCCTTTTCAGAATCGGGAAGCGACTCGGCTTCTTCGACCGTTAGAACTTTCCACCCAAATTCTTCGTCTTCGATCCACTCGCTGTAACTGAACAGCAAGGTTCCCTTGGGGATGGCCTTCGTTGCGAAGGTTCCGTTCTCCCCGAATTTGTTGATTCGTTTTTCGATCATGCAGAAGATCCCTGCGTTTATTGCCATTGGCAAAATTTTTATCTATCAAGAATGGTATAAAAAAAACTTCAATTAAAATACTAAATTCGAGTAATATTTAATGCAACTTCCAGTCGACCTCAATTTCATTCCAAAAACGTAAATCAACTTTCTAAGATCTACCTTCAGACAAAACAGATGGGACCGGCGACTCTAAAAAAGTTTTATCCTCTTTCGTTTCTGACGGATCATTCATTCAATTTGAAAATTATTTCCTAAAATTTCTAGGACCAACGAAAAATTTTGAAAGAACCTATTTCTATTTAGGATCTTTGTACACTCAGTAAAACTCAAAAAACAAAACGTAAAAAATCGATCTCCTATGTTTCCTTAAATCTGTTTTACTTGTTTTTCAAAATCCTTTTCTTTAGAAATAGAATCAGATTTTTTACGAGTGTATAAAGTTCGCTCGAACCACCCGAGTTCTCCTGAAAAATAAGGATAAGATAAACATTTTTTATGAATGAGTTTCTTTTTTTAATACAATCCGGATCTAAAAGTAAAATGATCAATGAGATGGATTCGATTTTTTTAAAAGAGTTTTCAGGGACGTACTTTACAAAACCCAGATAAACTAAATATATGTATAGCCATTCATTAATGCGACATGAGAATTCATATTTACTGAGTTTTTTCGAACAAATCCAAAACCTCATTTTGGTTTTGGGACAAACTCTAAATTCGATAAATCTAATTCTTATTTTTTGGATTTTATAAAAATTCTCTATGTATTATTAAGAATGAAAAATTCACTTAAATTGATTCAAATAGCCGATTTAACTGCAAATTTTAACACTTCGGTTTAACAAAATTTTTCTAAATGAAAATCTTTTTAAAGAAAAAACGCGCAGAAGCTCCGGATACACTCGCACATCTTTATCTCAATCCGAAAAATTCTTCCTGGGCGAATCTCGGTTATTGGAAAAATTCTACCGACTACCCCACTGCCTGTAAAGAGTTAGCACTGCTCTTAGGTGAAAAAGCGGATCTAAAACCTGGACTTAAAACATTGGATCTAGGTTTTGGATGTGGGGATCAGTTCTTCGTTTGGAAGGAAGAATTCTCTCTCGACTTTTCCGATCTAGTAGGTGTCAACGGCTCTTTCGTCCAAACAGAATTTGCAAAAAATCTGATAGAATCTAAATCTGATGTTTCCCCTAAATTGATTTGTTCTCCCGTCGAAAAAGTGATCCTTTCCTTTCCACATCGATCTTTAGATCGAATTCTTTGTCTGGACAGCGCTTCTTTCTTTTCCAATCGAATCGAATTTTGTAAACAGGCCTTTCAAATTCTCAAACCTGGAGGCAGATTAGTTTCCGCCGAACTGATTTTGAAAAATTCGAAACTGGGAATGATAGATTCTTGGTTTAGAAAAATGATTTGTAGATCCGGTTCAATCCCTAAAAACAACCGAGTTACGCCGGATTCTCTTTCCCAACTTCTAAGATCTTCCGGCTTTTTGTTGGAAGATTTTGATTTTTTAGAAGAGTACATCTTTGAAGGTTTTTCAAATTTTCTTAAAATGAAATCGAAAGAACCTAACATTCCTAAAAACATCTCTCGTAAGTATTCCTACTTTGCCGAATTTTTAGGTGGAGAGAGAATGAAGAAATACTTTCAATTTGTTTTATATTCGGCGGTCAAACCGAGCTAAAAAGGCTCTGAATTTTCTACCCAACGTTTTACGTCTAAAGAAGTAGAGACCCCCGCTTCTAATAGAGGAATTCCATATCTTGCATAAGAGCCGCAAAACCAGATTTTTCTTCCAGGTTGTTCTTGAAGCGCTTTTAGTTTTTCTACCGTCTTTTGATTTTTCAAATCGATAATCGGTCTTTCAAATCGGGAACGGGAAATTAAAGTTCCTCGTTTAGGTTCTTCTAATGGATTCCAGGTTTGAAAAATTTCAGCCTTTCCGATTTCCGGAAGAACTTTATTCAAACGGATTGTAGCAGAAGGTTTGTCTGTTTCCGGTGAAAGTGTAAAACAAAGCGGGGCCCAGTGTCTTTTTTTATTTGGCATAAAAGAAGGATCGGTATGCATTAAAATTTCTGATTCCTCATAATGAAACGCTGAAAGAAGCTCTTTTTCCGAAGCCATCTCTTCTGGCAGCAACGAAATGGCCTGATTTGCCGGGGTCGCAATAATTACCCGATCAAATTCTTCTTTTCCGTCATCAAAAGAAACAAATACTTTTTTCCCGTTCTGTTCTATCTTTCTAGGATTGGTTTTTAATCTAAGCTCCTTTGCTCCGATGGAAAGTTTTTCTGTAATATCCTTGGTTCCATGACTTGCGGTTAAAAATCGCAGAAACTTCAATCCATTAGAATGATAACGAATCACCGCTTCCGCCGGATAATTTTTTGCGCTTTGGATCGTACACGTGTTTATGGTGGCGAACATTGGAATCAGATATTTATTTTCAAATTCTTTAGAATATCCGAATCTTTGTAAGAATCCGGAAATCGTAAGTTGTTCTCCATGCAGGGATTCCAATTGTTTTGCAGATTCACTATAAAAACGAATTGTATCAGAAAAAATTTTTCTAGATTCCCCGTTTTTAAAACAAACCGGAGAAACAAAGGGATAAAAATTTCCTCCGATTCCGATCGTAGCAAATTGAAAATAGGTAGTTCCGTCCCTTTCACTCAAAGAAAAAGAATAATCTACCGGTCTGAATTCGATTCCGGCCTCGTTATACATTTCTATCAGACAAGGATAGTAATTTTGTTTGAACGCTCTAAAAGGTACGTCAAACCGAAAAACTCCGTCCTTTAATGATACGTCCGTTCCATGCGCGTCCATTCCTGGAAGAGAATGACGTTCAATTAAAATTACGTCATGTTCCTTGCTTAGATACCAACACGCGCTCAATCCCGCGATTCCACTTCCTAAGATTGCTATTTTCATATTTGATTCTTAAATTTAGATTTCTGAAAAGAAAACATAGGATTTTTTTCTTTTAAAACGAAAATCCCATGGATACGTTCGAAAGATTTTTTTGACAATCAAATCGATCCTTAAATTGGATTTTAAACCTTCAGTTGGTGTATAAGTCTGATATTCCTTTTACTTGCGAAAAAATTTTTATCCTTTTGTATATATTTTTTTGAATGAGATGATTTGTCGGAACAAAGTAAGTTTTAATTCCACTTTAAGATCTAAATTTGCAGTAGTTCCCACATTTTTTTAGAATCCTTTCTAAAATCTCGAAATGAATCCTCTTTGAATGTTTAACAAAACGTGGTAGTTCCCACAATTTACGTCACATTGCAAATAAAGGCTTTTCAGTTTTGAGACATTTTCTGAATTTACTGCTCGGACGCATGAAAATAGTACCAAGTTTTAACAGCCGAATTTGCAAAAAAATAGCGGTTACTTAAAAAATTCCGCAATTCGGGATTTACTACATCTTAGAACAAGACCAAAAACATTCAAATTTTTGAAACAATCTAATCCAAGTATTCTATTTTAACGTGAGCAGGGCGTAACGCGAAAGGGATCGATGCGGGGTCAATAAATTGAATCTAAAAACGATTGTTGTATTATGTTTCCTGTATGCAATTTATTGACCAGAGCTAAAGAGCCCGGCCGGCTGCCTGTGGCAAGCCGGATTCGCCCCGGTTTTCTTATCTCGAACTCACGTTATTTATGCGTTCGAGTAGTAATTGTAAATTTTAGTAGTTTTCTCAAACCATCTACCGTTATCGATTTCATAATACGAGTTGATTGCAAAAATCCACTTTACTTCGATGTAAGAAAATTTTGGCAAATAAGCGCTCTAAATCTTAGTAGTAAGCTCACGAATCTCATAACGAAGACAACTCGCGACCACGCTCTTGATAAAGATTTGCGGCATCTATGATATAATTCTGAGTATTGACAATAGAGTTATTGAAAAATGAATTCTCCATTTGTTTCCGTTTTATGAAAATTTGCAGTTTTGTTAATATGAACCATAGAATTTTTTAACAATTCTAATAAAGTATCATAGATTTCAAAGCCTCAGCGCACTTTGAATGTTTTTTTATTATTCCTCACTTAAAAAAAAATTTCTATAAATTAGAGTTATTGAAAAATGAATTTTCCATCTGTTTTCGTTTTATGAAAATTTACAGTTTTGTTAATATGAACCATAAAATTTTTCAACAACTCTAATGAATTTTTCATTTTTGTGAAAGCCTTTAAACGACGGCTTTATGTAAAAATTGAATCGGAAGATCCTTTTTGAATTCGATAAAAATTTCCCAAAAATCAATAATACAAGTTCTTTTTTAGTAACAAATCTTTCCAAACTTCGAATTCTTTTAATAGATGGTTTATTTTAGAATTTTAATTTTTATCTGTCTTATATTCTTTTTTCCTAATTTAACTGCGGCTCCTAAAATGGAAAAAGCCACGTTTGCAGGCGGTTGTTTTTGGTGTATGGAAGGACCTTTCGAATCTCTTCCCGGAGTTATCTCGGTCGTAGCCGGTTATTCCGGAGGAAAAGAATTTTATCCTACTTATGAAGAAGTAAGTCGAGGCAAAACGGGTCATAGAGAAAGTGTTCAAATAGAATTCGATTCTTCTAAAATCCATTATGAAGAGTTATTAACAGTTTTTTGGAATCAAATCGATCCAACGGACAACGGCGGACAATTTGCAGATAGAGGGAATCAATATAGAACCGGCATTTTCTATCACAATCAAATTCAAAAAAAAACCGCCGAAAAATCCAAACAAAAAATTTCAAAATCAGGAAAGTTTTCCGGTTCAATCGTAGTCGAGATCATTCCTTTTACTTCTTTTTATCCTGCGGAAGAATACCACCAAAATTATTACAAAACCAATTCAGAACAATATAAGAAATATAGAAAGTACTCTGGAAGAGAGGATTATTTAGAAAGAATGTGTAGACAACGTTAAAACACAAGGAATCCGAATCGATTGTGTTCTATTCCGATTCCTTGTGTTTTTAAATCTGATCAGCAGAGACGAATCAAAAACATGGTAAGTCTTTGAAGTTTATCTCTTCCTTGCCCAGGTTGAGGCAAATCTTTTTCGATCGTTTTTCTATAAATCGCTTTGAGATGGTTCTTTAGAGTTCCTGAATGTACTCCAAGTTGTTGAATTAGACAAGCTCTTGTCTGACCCGCAACCAAACGTTCACAGATTTTCGCTTCCTGACACGTTAGTCCGTATTCCCTTTGCAGTTGCGGGAAAAGAGATTCTTTAACTTTTGTGTTTTGAAGATTTTCGGCTGGCATCGACTGTTCTTGGGTTGGAACCGCACCGACCTCGTCTTTCGAAGAAAGGTCTACTCTACATAAGAAATTTGAAATGTTTCCCGCTTCGTCTCGAAGAGGGGTAATCCTTTCCTTCCAAGCAATCGTTTCTCCTGACCCATTTCGATTTAAGAAATTCCCTTCGTATTCTTTGCCTGAAAGAATTGTTTTCCATAATTCTTCGTAGAAACAAGGATCGTGTACACCGGCTTGAAACAACTTCGGATTTTGCCCAATCAGTTCACTTCTGCTATAACCGGAAAGTGTTTCAAATACCGGATTGATATATTCAATCATCCCGCACCGATTTGTTATAAACATCGCGTGTGGATATTGATAAAAATAAGAAACTAAAATCGAAGAAAGGTTCATAATTTCTTTACCTCCTCGATTTTTACTTTCATCGTAGACATAGATCTCCTCCATTTCTTAAGGAATAAACGATTCTTATCTATATTGAACCGCTATAAACATACCTAAGTATTTAGTTGGATTCGTCAACTAAGTGGCCTTCGAAAACATTGAGAAACATTGATAAATATCAATAATTTAAATCCATTAAGTAATAGACTGCCTCATTTAATCGTAGATATTTGCTTAAATTTTATTTTTAACTTCATTAGGAAAATATTCTATTCTTCTATTAATGAAATGTTTAATGATAAGGAAAGAATTATGAAAGAATGTTTCATGCCTCAAAAACATCTTATTGGAATCGGAACTCGTACAAAGAATGAAAATGAAATGGGATCAAACGGAAACATTCCGAAATTATGGGAGAAATTTTTCGGTGAAGTTTTACCTAAACTCAAGATCACAGACAAGTTCATCTATGCCGTCTACAAAGATTACGAAAGCGACGAAAACGGAGAATACTCTTTTTTCATCGGAGTTCCTTCCGATGAAATTAATATCTTCGAAACAGTTCAACTTCCGGAAGGAAAATTCTTGGAATTGACTTCGTCAAAAGGTAAAAGTCCGAATATTATCATTGAACTCTGGCAAGTAGTTTGGGCAAACTCGGATATAAAACGCAGACGAGCTTTTGAAATAGACTATGAAATTTATCCAATAGATTTTTTGACAACTTCAGAAACTCAAGTTCGTCTTTTTCTTTCCATCAAGGATTAACAGAATTTTCACAAATACTTTATAAATTCATAAAATACTAAACTATTAATTTTATAATTCTGCACACGAAGGACATCATGTTTTTTTAAATAAACCCACGTTTATTTTTACAAACTCTATCGAACAACCCGAGTCGTCGAGGAGGTGTTTTATTGAATTCAGGAAGCGGCATTGGATTTTTTATTTGCCAAGATTTTCTCCATGAATTTACGTTCAAGAAGAAGTGATGGCTCTAATCTAACGTGAGCAGGGCGTAACGCGAAAGGGATCGATGAATGAACTAAAGACGATTGTTGTATTATGTTTCCTGTATGCAATTTATTGACCAGAGCTAAAGAGCCCGGGCCGGCTGCCTGTGGCAAGCCGGATTCGCCCCGGTTTTCTTATGTCGAACTCACGCTAATCTAGTAGTTTTTTTGAGACAATCCTCCGAAAAGATTGTAATTTGTGAGAGTTCCCCGATTGTTTTATGAGAAAATTTTTTCACAAAACGTGTTAGTTCCCACAAACCGCAATTTTACAAATAAACTTTCGAAAATCTAAGAATTACTATTTTAACGTGAACTCGGGCGTAAGAAAACGAGAAAGAGTTTTCTAAAGTATGAGTTCCTACAATTTTAGAATTTGCTCGTAAAATCATGATTTGCTGTAGTTCCCACAAATTACAAAAAAATCTTGAATCCTTTGATAAGTTTAAGAACGCACGTTTAAGATATAAATCCGGTTTAGTAGACATTACTTTCTACTCAGAACTATCCCAAATATTTCTTAATAAAACGTGCTTGGTGATGAAAATTGATACTACTCAATTTTATAAAATCAGTAAAAAGCACCTTCTTTTCAAATCCAGAGGTATCTAATTTCAATTTTCAAAATTCCATCCTCAAAAGAATTTGACCGTATGACAAATCTTCAACTTGTGATCGGTGACAAAAAACTTTCCTCTTGGTCCATGCGTCCTTGGATTTTATTAAAAGAAAAGAATATTCCATTTATTGAAATTTCTCTAACTCTAAACACACCCGAATTTTACGAAAAAATAAAACTCTATTCCGATGCGCGTAAAGTGCCAGTTCTAATAGACGGAGACGTCAAAATCTGGGACACCAACAGCATCGTAGAATACTTGGCAGAAACCTTTCCCGAAAAAAATCTTTGGCCCAAAGATAAAACATTAAGAGCCATCGCTCGTTCCGTCGTAGCTGAAATGCACTCCGGCTTTTCCGATCTTAGAAAAAATCTACCAATGAAAATAATCGAAAGACTCTACGGCAAATCGTTTCCCGAAGAAGTTTGGAAAGATATTCAAAGAATTGAATCTATTTGGAAAGACTGTTTGAATTTATATCAAGGTCCTTTTTTATTCGGAAAAGAATTTACGATCGCCGACGCATTTTATACTCCCGTTGTGGGAAGATTCATTACATACGGAATAAAACTCGATTCGGAAGCAAATAAATATGTTTCTACGATCAGCGGTCTTCATTCTTATAAAGAATGGATAGAAGAAGCTTTAAAAAGTAAGTAATAGAATTTGTGAAAACTACTCAGAATTATATAACAGAGTAGTTAAAAAATGAATTTTTTTATATATATAAATTTTCTATAAAAATAAAACATTTTAATATATTAAATTACTAATTTATTAAGAATCAATTTCTTTGTAATCTAAGGGCGTTCAAAACCACCGAAACCGAACTGAGAGCCATGGCGCCACCCGCAATCCAGGGTGCTAAAAATCCAGCGGCTGCGATCGGAATAGCTAACGTATTATAGAGTAGCGCCCAGAAAAAATTCTGTCGAATATTATAAACCGTTTTTCTGCTGATAGTAATAGCATTTACAATCGAATTCAAATCCCCGTTTACGATCACCAAATCGGAAGATTCCATCGCCACATCCGTTCCTGTTCCCATAGCAATCCCAAGATCCGAAATCGCAAGCGCGGGGGCATCGTTAATTCCGTCCCCTACCATAGAAACCACTTTTCCCGAACTTTTTAGATTTTTAACTTCCACGGCTTTTTTTTCCGGAAGAACTTCAGCTAACACATGTTCAATGCCACAATTCTTTGAGATGACTCGAGCCGTTCTTTCGTTGTCTCCGGTTATCATGTAAATTTCCATACCCAAAGATTTCAATTTTTGGATCGTAGTTGGAGTAGATTCTTTGACCGTATCCGCAAACGTCAATATAGCGGAATGAACTCCATTCACGCTCAAATGAACGACCGTATTTCCTTCTTCCTCTCTCATTCGTTTCAGATCGTTTAATTCTTGATTCAATTCGATTTCTCTTTCATAAAATAATCTCTCGGTTCCAATCAATATCCGATTTCCTTCTACGATAGCGGAAATACCTCCTCCGGGTATTGTTTCAAAATTTTCGGGAATCGTTAAAACAAGACCTTTTTTCTTTGCGCTTTTTACAATCGCTTTTGAAAGAGGATGTTCCGAATTTTGTTCCGCAGAAGCGGCAAGCGTAAGTAAATTATTTTCTTTAAGTATATTCAAACTTTCTAAACTTTTCAAAACCGGCTTTCCATAAGTTAAGGTTCCCGTCTTATCAAAAACAATCGCGTTTACTTTATGCAAAATTTCTAATGCTTCCGCGTTACGAAACAAAATTCCCATAGTAGCCGCTTTTCCGGATCCGGTTAAAACCGAAATCGGAGTCGCCAAACCTAAGGCACAAGGACAAGCAACCACAAGTACGGCGATCGCCTTTTCCAGTGCTCCCGAAAAATCAGAAGGTGAAATCCAAAGATACCATACGCATAAGGTAATGATCGAAATCAAAACAATCACGGGAACAAAAACTTCCGAAATTTGATCGGCAATCCTTTGAATCGGAGCCTTGGTTCCTTGTGCTTCCCGAACCGCTCGAATGATCCCGGAAAGTAAAGTTTCTTTTCCAACTTTAAAAGCCCTGAACTTGAAAGTCCCGCTTTGATTTAATGAACCCCCATAAACGAAACTGGAAATTGTCTTTTCAACTGGAATACTTTCTCCAGTTAACATCGATTCGTCGACGGTCGAACTTCCTTCCTCTATCATTCCGTCCACAGGAATACTTTCTCCCGACTTCACCAAAACCAAATCTCCGGGGCGAACCGCAAGCAAAGGGATCTCTTGAATTTCTTTTTCTCTAACAACGTTCGCTTTTTTAGGTTGTAAATTGACCAAAGATTGAATTGCCTTCGAAGATTTTCCCTTTACTATATGTTCCAATAACTTTCCAAAAAGAATCAAAGTAATCAATACAGATGAAGTTTCATAATATAGATTAGTTGTTTTATGAATATGTGTTTCATTGAAAATAAAAGTCAAATAGACGCTGTAAAAATAAGCCGCAGAAGTTCCTAAAACAACCAGAACGTCCATATTAGCACCCCCATTTCTAAGAGCACGAAAACTACCCTTATAAAAAGAAGCGCCAATCCAAAATTGGATTGGAGTAGCTAAAATAAACTGTAACCAAGGGTTCATTAGAAAAGATAAATATTCAAAAGTTAGATTGTTTTCGAAATGCCCAACCATACTTAAAAGCAACGGTAAAGACAAAAACACCGAAATAACAACTCTAATTTTCAGTTTTTTGAATTCTTTTTTCTGGATCTCTCTGTCTATCTCTAGATCCTCGTGAACAACCGCGCGATAACCTAAGGAGTCTATTTTATCCAGTAGGTTTTCTTCCGAAATTGAAGATTCAAAATTAACCTCCGCAGTTTCCATTGCAAAATTAACTCTTACATCCTTAACCCCCGGTAATTTTTTAAGTCCTTTTTCAATCCTAAGAGCGCAATTAGCACAGGTCATTCCAATTACGTCTAATGTCATTTTGTTTAAAGGTGCTTCTTGTTGAACTTTCATGTTGGTTTATAACCTTCTTTTAAAATAGCGTCTTTAACCTTCGATAATTCTTCTGTAGTTCCTTTTCCGTAATAAACTACTTCCCGATTTTCTAAGTTTGCTTTTCCCGTAAACCCGGCTTCTTTTAATGCCGACTCAACCGTTTTTAAACAATGTATGCAGGTCATTCCTTCTACAGTTAGTCTGATTTCTTTCATTAGATCCTCTTCCTTTATTTACCTAAGAACGTAACCTATAGTTCTTATAAATTCTTCTAAAATTTTTGAGTCGTTTCCTCTGATTCTCTCCGTGACACACGTTCGAATATGACTCTTTAGCAATCCCCTAGATACGCCATCTAATGCCGATTTTACGGAAGATATTTGATTGAGTACTTCGTCGCAATATTTTTCGTTTTCAATCATTCCTTGAATTCCTCGTATCTGCCCTTCTATTTTTTTTAACCTTAGAATCAGATTTTTACTTTCCTTTGGATCCGATCTAAGTTTGTGTTTTGGTTTATATTTCATATACTATACCCCTCTATACTATAGACTTTGATTTCACTTGTTGGTTGTTTATTTTATACGTCTTTGTGTAAATACTCTTCGTGATTTTTTTCTTAGTTTTAGATTTAGCTCTAATTAATTTAAAACTTTTAGAAACCGTCTCAAAAATATCTTAGAATCGGCATTTTAAGCAAAGATAAAGTATTGTTGAGACGGTTTTTTACTCGTTCCTATAAAATTGATTTCCTAAATGTTTACTATAGAACGGCGTTTCACATAAGTTCTATAAAATCCAATGCAAAAGCGATTGAAGCGTAGAAGAACTCAGCAAAACGTTCTCTATGGATCGCGTTTGAAACTTAAGGTAAAATATTATATTACGTTTCTTTCATGCAATTTATTGACTGGAGTGGAAAGCGCGGTCCGACTGTCTGTGGTAAGCCGGATTTGCCCAAATTTTCTTGTCCTGAATTGATATTACTGATCCCTATAAAAATAAGTACCGTTAATTCTATCACAAAACGCTGATTCTATGTAAAATATTAGAGTTGTTGAAAAATTCCATAGTGAAAATTCATAAAATTACTTCAATTGTCCATTCAATCCAATACAAACAGATCAAGAATTAATTTTTCAACAACTCTATTAGGTACTTTAATATATAGTTATGAGCAGGGTCGTTGAAAGATTAATTTTTTTGTTTCTTATCCATTAAAGTGAATGGATTATGCCGCTTTTCTAATATTAGATATGAAATTTTCAACAACTCTATTGATTATAACTGTTTTTTTAAAGGTTTGGTACAAGTTCTAAAATTTACGAAAATTTCAGAATCTTTTGAAATGAATTTTTATTTCATGGGGTCTTAAAACGTCGATTTTATGTATAGATCTGATCTTAATGAATACTGAATATTTTGAACTCCAATAACATTTTGTAATCAAACTCATAGTATTTAATTTTATAGATTTTAATAAAAATCAGGGTTTGATTTATTTTTTAAAAGAAAACCGCAAAGAGATTGGGATAATCTATTTGTTCATAAAAGTAAAACGGTGAATGAATGTTTAAAATCAAATGAGAAAAAACTTCGAGCGGAATTTTTATGCGCCTGAATTCAACCCGCAAGAATCCATTTGGTAATAGGGATTGGTAGTTCTTTATATACTGTTATAGTTTTGATATTACAAAATCTGTAGAACCATTATATTCACTTTTTCAATTACAGATCAAAATTCAAATATAATTCATATGTATATTCAAAATAAACAGATAATCATTGGTCTTTATTAGAATATTCCTAACAGTGAAAAATTTTGTTTTCACTGAGGAGCAAAAAGGATAACAGAAGGTGAAAATGATGAATATAGTTTTAACGATTCTAACTAGTTTCTTTTTATTAGAAACATTAGAAAATCTATATACAAGTTATGTAGAATATTTTCTAAAACAGACATCTTTAGATAACGTGCAAAAAATTTCCAAAACGAATCGAAAGCAGAACAAAATACCAATCTTTAAAATTCTAATTTCTCCAATTGTTATCTAGTTAAGGAATCTCTTAGATGTATCTGATTATAAGATCAATCATAGACCTCTATAAAATTGAGTACCGTTAATTTTATCACAAAACACTGATTCCATGCAAAATATTAGGTACTTTATTATATAGTTATGAGTAATTCTAAAAATTCGTATTAGAATTGTTGAAAGATGTTAATAACGATCAAAAAGACGATGATAAATGATACTGTATATCTTCCGTTCACTCGGATCGTCCAACTTTTCAAACAGGATCAGAGAAGAACTACTGTATCTGTTTCATATAGTGTTATGGATGTTACATGACCACGTCTTAATTTTTCAAAAAAGAGGAGGTAAGAATGGGTCGTTGGATAGTTTTATTATTAGTTTTGTTGGTTTCGATTGGAGTTGGTTACTCTTACGGTGTAAATCCTGAAATTGTTCCTATTCCATCGAATAAAATTCCTGGTTCGACCATTCAAAGACCTACCGATAAACCCAAAGATAAACCTATCAAAATCGTAATCCATGATGGAGGGAGCTTTTGTTATGCTCCAGTTTTTATCGGAGGTAAAAGTTATATTCAGATTGAGCAGTGCTGGGAACAAGAAGTTAGTAATGCTAGACACGATGTATTTCAAAGAATTTCTTATTACATTAACAACACATGGTTGTGTATTACTGTACCGGAAAGTGTAATTAAGGGAGAAACAAACTGGGATTATGTAAACCTACAACCTTGTACGATCAATGATCCTCTACAGAGATGGATCGTAAAGGATAACTCCTTTTGGACTGCAGATGAACGTTATCGGTTAAAGGATTATAAATGGTATGCTTATATCTCAAAAAACTCAGGGGATTACTATGACCATACCTTAGATTCTTCTATGGATGATTGGATTAAGACAGTAGCCACTCCCGGAAACATTAGCATTCTGACTTCTATCTCTTGGAAATTGGGAAATGATCGTTACTTTATTCGTTCTGGAAGTTCGGATAAAAATACAACACCAATCTACTACAATCCTGAAAGTGGACATCTTGCTCAATACAACCCAGTCAGTGGATTGCTCTCTTGTATGTATTCTCAGGTAAATAGTTATGATTGGAATTGGGTTAAGTGGGCATTGTGTAGTGATGCACCTATCAGTAAGAATAATCCCGCTTATTGGAATGTATATCTTGAAACTGAAGAAGGTGGGATGATTACGGATTATCAAGGCAATGCACTCCGAGTTACTAGATATGGACCGAATTGGGGTGTTGCCTATGCTGCTAAACTTTCTTATTTGAAAAAGGATACTACCAATAGTCCTACTTCTCTGTTTTTTGTTGATAGAGATTTATTAAATTGGGTTCGTTACACAGCTAGTAATCTTGGAAAGACAGAACAGTATTGTCCCGCAGGTAAAAAAGAACATTATAATATAAGAGTAAAAAGAACTCTACCATCTGACTTTCAATTAACTGAGGAGTGGATTAGAAGACTTTACGATATAGCAATTTCAACTCCATTTACAAGTCAGGGACAAGTACATGGCATATGCGGTGTTTGTCTGCTTCATACTTTTCAGATGTTGGCAGAACTCCAAGAGTATCATTCCCACGGACCTATTCAGGGTGGAGGTTACTTTTTCGATGCACTTCCTGATAGAGATCCTTTTGACTCTTTTAGACAACGTTATCCGGAATTAGATGCATTGCTGGTAGATATACCTAGAGTTTATGCTGCTGGCGGTAGCGTTCCGATGGGATTGGCATCCGCCCGAACTATGTTGCCTCAATACGTATGGACACCCTCTCGTGAACTTACCACTCGGTCAGAGATGTTATCTCACATTACCGCACTTATAAGTTCTCCTCCGGGAAGTATTTGGTTGGGGATGTTTTGGTTTCGTATGCCAGATGGAACTACGGGAGGGCATGCCGTTCCAATTCTGAGAACCTCTCAAGGGTTAGTGGTGATTCAAACAAATTCTGCTTCGCTGTCATTTTTCACCTACCGGCGATCTTTAACACCTACTACAGATCCGATTCAAGTGATGAATTACTTGGAAATGTCAAGTTGGACTTTGGAAAGATTTGTAACTGCACAGTTAGGGGGGTTTTACCACAATACCTTTGACTTCACAATCTCTAACAGGAATTGCACTGGAGAAGGAAGAGATAGAAGAGGTTCAGGAGGATACCCAACCAGAACAACAGTAAACCAGTGTTCAGAAGGTAGAGGTAGATGTGTACTACTGTAAGTGTTCTAATTCAAAACTGAATGAATGTTAAATGTCGAAATAATATTACTTGAATAGTAAGCTCATAAAATTGAATTATTCACGCTACTCGGAGCTATAAAATAAAATACCTAGTATAACGTGAGTTCGGCATAATAAATGTGAAAGTGATTATTATGCCGCGATCTATAGGGAGCAGCACCTAAGTTTATTATTTGCCCCAATTTTCTTACGTCGAACTCACGTTAGTATATAAATGATACTGTATATCTTCCGTTCACTTGGATTTTTCCAACTGTCGACAAATCGATTCAAACAAGATGAGAGAAGACTGATCTATCTCATGTAGTTATGGATGTTACATGACCACGTCTTAATTTTTCAAAAAAGAGGAGGTAAGAATGGGTCGTTGGATAGTTTTATTATTAGTTTTGTTGGCTTCGATTGGAGTTGGTTACTCTTACGGTGTAAATCCTGAAAGTGTTCCTATTCCATCGAATAAAATTCCTGGTTCGATCATTCAAAGACCTACTGATAAACCCAAAGATAAACCTATCAAAATCGTAATCCATGATGGAGGGAGCTTTTGTTATGCTCCAGTTTTTATCGGAGGTAAAAGTTATATTCAGATTGAGCAGTGCTGGGAACAAGAAGTTAGTAATGCTAGATACGATGTATTTCAAAGAATTTCTTATTACATTAACAACACGTGGTTGTGTATTACTGTACCGGAAAGTGTAATTAAGGGAGAAACAAACTGGGATTATGTAAACCTACAACCTTGTACGATCAATGATCCTCTACAGAGATGGATCGTAAAGGATAACTCTTTTTGGACTGCAGATGAACGTTATCGGTTAAAGGATTATAAATGGTATGCTTATATCTCAAAAAACTCAGGGGATTACTATGACCATACCTTAGATTCTTCTATGGATGATTGGATTAAGACAGTAGCCACTCCCGGAAACATTAGCATTCTGACTTCTATCTCTTGGAAATTGGGAAATGATCGTTACTTTATTCGTTCTGGAAGTTCGGATAAAAATACAACACCAATCTACTACAATCCTGAAAGTGGACATCTTGCTCAATACAACCCAGTCAGTGGATTGCTCTCTTGTATGTATTCTCAGGTAAATAGTTATGATTGGAATTGGGTTAAGTGGGCATTGTGTAGTGATGCACCTATCAGTAAGAATAATCCCGCTTATTGGAATGTATATCTTGAAACTGAAGAAGGTGGGATGATTACGGATTATCAAGGCAATGCACTCCGAGTTACTAGATATGGACCGAATTGGGGTGTTGCCTATGCTGCTAAACTTTCTTATTTGAAAAAGGATACTACCAATAGTCCTACTTCTCTGTTTTTTGTTGATAGAGATTTATTAAATTGGGCACGTTACGCAGCTAGTAATCTTGGAAAGACAGAACAGTATTGTCCCGCAGGTAAAAAAGAACATTATAATATAAGAGTAAAAAGAACTCTACCATCTGACTTTCAATTAACTGAGGAATGGATTAGAAGACTTTACGATATAGCAATTTCAACTGCAATTGATGCTCAGGTAAGTGGTATATGCGGTGTTTGTCTGCTTCATACTTTTCAGATGTTGGCAGAACTCCAAGAGTATCATTCTCGAGAACCTTTTACGAGTGGGGGTTACTTCTTTGATACAGCTCCTAATAGAGATCCTTTTAACTCTTTTAGACAACGTTATCCGGAATTAGATGCATTACTGGTAGATATACCTAGGATATATAACTCAGCCAGTACTACACTTAGACTACTGACATTAGTATCCGCTACGAATATGATGCCTTTATACGACTGGACACCCTCTCGTGAATTTACCACTCGGCCAGAGATGTTATCACACATTACCTCACTTATAAGTTCTCCTCCGGGAAGTATTTGGTTGGCGTTAATGAGAAGACAACGTTCAGACGGAACTATTGCGGGACATGCCGTTCCAACTCTGAGAACCTCTGAAGGATTAGTGGTAATTCCAACGAGAGTACCTTCTTCCATATCACTTGAACTCTACAGACAATATTTAACACCTACTACAGATCCGGTTCAGGTGATCAATAATCTGGAAAGACCAGATAGGACTCTGGTATATTTTGTAACTATACAGTTAGGAGAGTTTTACCACAATTTTACTGACTTAGTAATCTCAAACAGGAATTGTACTGGAGAAGGGGAAGGCAGAAGAGGCACAGGGGAATATCCAACCAGTGCAACGGTAAATCAGTGTTCGGAAGGCAGATGCGCACTACCCAAGTAAGTGATTGAAGAAAGAAGTGCAAGGTCATAACAATTACTCGGAACTACATAATAAAGCACACAATCCAACAGATTACACTTCAATGATAGAGTTGTTTTCTCCATCTGTTTTTCGTCGCATTAAAATGGACAATTGAAGCAGTTTTGCCAATCGCCACCATGAAATTTTTCAACAGCCTTATTAGGAACTCAATTTGATAGAGATCCATAATAACAAGTACCGTCATCTTGAAGTTCGGAATTTTTTCTAAATTTTATATTTGATAAGTTTCTAGTTTCTCTAGGATCTAATTGAAACTTGATCGGATTTCGCCCTAAGATTCGTTCAAATTGGAAAGAGTTTCCAAGAGTTGTTTCATTATTACAAAACATTGATATTATCTATGAATTACTAAAATCTGAAATCATTTCCAAATTCCAAAGAGACTTGTACTGAAATCTTTGGATATGTGGGAACTCTATACAAGCTTAATATTCGAAAATTCATCAACTTGCGAAATAGACGTAACACGTAAGAACTCCTACAAAAGAAATAGTCGAATAACTTTGAAAAGACGGTTTTGTAGGTATTCTTTACGCCAACTCATACTATAATACGAGTTCCGCGTAAGAAAATGAGAAAGAATTTCTAAAAGTATGAGTTCCTACAATTTTAGAATTTATTTGTAAAATTTTGATTTGCAGTAGTTCCCACATCATTTTATAGACAAACCTACGTTTTGTAAGAGTTCCCACATTTAAGGAATCAATCTGTAAATTTCAAATCCAACTTCACTTCAGAAAAATGAATCATGGCCGAACTCACGTTCCATAATAACGGAGTGACTAAATTCTTCGTCTAAACGAAAATTTAGGATAAAATTCAAAGTACTTTATTTTATTATATAGGAAATTACTGATTCCAACCAAATTGAGCACCGTAAATTTCGATTACAAAAATACTGTTTCAGCGTAGAATAACTGGGAATTGTATTTTATAGTTCTGAGTACTAGGGCGCATGAAAATAATATTAGACCACGAACTTGTTTAAAAAGTTAGAATGTAGGATCTCATTCAAAAAAGACAACAATTCCGGATTAGACGCAATTTTTGAAAACTTTTACATCTTTGATAAAATCAATTGCTAACTTTTAATCATAACTATATAATAAAGTACCTAATATTTTGCATGGAATCAGTGTTTTGTGATAAAATTAACGGTACTCAATTTTATAGAGATCAGTAATACTATTTTTATGTGTTCGAGTAGTAATTATGGGAACTAACGCAAATCTTTAAAAGTTTATCTGAAAAATTAAAGTCAATCTACATATTTTAGAATTTTATTTTATTTTTATAAATAATTTTTTAACCAAAGACCGTTCCTCTCTATTTTTTGCTTGATTGATTTTTCTCATAAAGTATGTTCCGACACGTTTCTAATTGAAAATTAAATCAGGTGAAGAATATGAAAAAAATAAATTTGAAAATTTTGTTAACGTTAGTATTTCTAATAACGAACGTTACATATGCGTCTGGAGGAGGAACCTCTAGTAAACCTCTTTCGGGAAGTTATCCCATCGTACTAGCCCACGGATTGTTTGGCTGGGGAAACGGTTCTACCGTTGTTGATTATTGGGGTGGAAATGCAGCCTATCTTAGAAATCAAGGCGCGTATGTTCTAACCCCTTCCGTCACTGCGTTAAATTCAAGTTCCAGCAGAGCCTCCCAATTAAAAACGGCTATTCTAGCAGCTATGGCTGCAAACAATTATACCGGCAAGGTACATGTCATAGGACATTCACAGGGTGGATTAGATGCACGTTATATGGTCTCCAATCTTTCAATGAGTACTAAGGTTGCCACCTTAACGACGTTAAATACTCCTCATCAAGGAAGTCCTATCGCAAATATCGTAGCAGCGGTTATTCCTAATTGGGCTTTACCTTACGTTTCAACGGTTTTAAATACTATAATCGGTTTTGTCTATGGAGATTCCAGTCAAAACGCTATCGCAGCTTTAAAACTCCTAACTACAGACGGCCTAAAAACGTTTAACTCTGTGACACCTAACGTATCTGGGGTAAAATATTTTTCGTATGGGTCAACAATCGGAATTCCAGATCTGATTCAACATCCAGCAATGGGAATCCTACATCCGATCTGCGCAATTGGAGCCCCTTTTTACGGGATGAGTATTGCAAATGACGGTGTAGTTCCGGATTCTTCCCAAAGGTGGGGAACTTGGAAAGGAGGACCTTCGATACCAATCTTGACCACCGGAGTGGATCATTTAGAAGCGACCAACGCTCTCTATCTTGGACAACTCTGGTACGATACAAACGCTTACTTCTTAAAGATGGCGACTAACGCAAAATCTAACCAATAAAATAGATTGGATCAAGATCTCCCTGAAATTACGACTGGTTTTGGGGAGTTTTTGCGATCAATCTAATACTAATTAACGCGCGTTTGGCGTAAGAAATTTTTAATTCAGGAAAACTAATTCTTCTTCAAAAATGCGGTAGTTCCCACAGAAACAGTTATATTGTCGATTTAAGTTTTTTAATATTCTTTGTTATTTAGTCTCCGCAGTAGTTCCCACATTTCTAGGTTTTTAAAACAGATTCTAGATCAAACTCAGGTTGATTTATGAATAATTTGCCGCATGAGTCAATACAGGTCTTCTTTTTTCTTTATTTGCGGTCATTGCTTCCAAAAGATTTGGAATGATACTAGACTGAGTTTTAAAAAGATATGCTAACTCTTTCGAAGCCGACTTTGCAGCCTCTAACGCTTCCTTGTTCAAAGCTCTTTTAGTTTCCACTGTTACAGAAGCCGGAATCCGATTAAGAACATTGATTTTGCCCAAGGATTTTTTCCTCAATTCCTCTAAAGAAGCTCCTACTTCGCTTAACAATCCGTTTCGAACTGCATCAGAAGGTTTATAAAGAGCGCCTTCCATGGCGGCTTCCGATACGGAAGAAGGAATCATGATTTGTCTCATTCTAATGATTAGTGCGAATGTAATTGGCAGTCCTACTAACGGCTCTGCAAATCCGATTCTTCCTTTTCCGTCTACCATATATCTATAATCGCACGTGTAAGCTATGATCGCTCCTCCTCCGACGGCGTTACCACCCACTTCGGCAATTAAGGGTTTTGGAAAACTAATAAGAGATTCGAACATTTCAAAAATTCCGGCCATAATTTTTGCAATCTCATCAACAGAGGAACTTAAAATAGCATCCGGATCGAGTCCCACACAAAAATCTCCATCAGGCCCGGAAATAATTCCTGCTCGAATCTCTTGGTCCATGGTGAATTCTTTTAATATATCACACATTTCGTGAATCAATGAAAGCGTCAACGTCATCGGTCCATCATCGGATACCAATTTCATAACACCAATTTTTGAATCTTTAGAAGTAATTATTTCTTTTACGAGTTTCATACAATTGCTTTCTATCTCCTGGATTTAAAATCCTTCGATTGATTGACAAAGTGAACATTTGATAATTTTGGATCAAACTTATTTTCTTCTCAGGGTGTAATTCTTATAAAAAAATAAACTGTTTGAACTTTCGATTTTACTAATCTCCATAAAAATTTACGATATTCAATTTTATAATGATCGCTGAAGATTCATAAACTTTTTTGACAGGTTAAAAATTGTAAGAACTTACATGTTTTTAAAGTTTGAGCAAGCTTTTAAGGGAGAATTTTTTAGATTCTCCCTTAAAAAATTTAAGCCGCGTCTCGTTCTTTTTTTCCGGGCAAACCATCAAATCGAATCATCTGTCCGACTACTTTCAATTTACTTCTATTACTACCATCCTGTGCCTTCCAACGATCCTGACGAAGTTCACCAATAACGGTTGCTTTTTTCCCTTTTTTGAGATATTCGTGCGCGTTCACAGCCTGACGATCCCACAACTCGATTTCTACAAAAGAAACTTCCCCCGGTTCCTCCGAAGTGGATTTATAATCGTGATTAACCGCCAGAGTAAATGTTGCAACACTCTTTCCGCTATTCAAGGTTTTGATTTCCGGATCGGAAGTAAGATTCCCATCCAAAATGATATGTGCTATATTTTTCATTCTTCATACTCCTATTACGGGAAAAATTTGTTCTTCCCCTATAGGCAACGGTTCCTAACAAGAATTGAGCGGAGTATAAATCTTAATTTTTTTGTGAGAATTTTTATAAAATAAACTTTTCATTTGATGATCGCCAAATACGCCAAATAGCAATTTGACGAAGAAATTCAATCCTTAAAACCAATTTCTTTTGGTACCTTAAAAAACGTGTTAGTTCCCACATTCAAGTTCTATCGCAAAATCTAGGTCCGTGGCAGTTCCCACAGATTAAGTCACATTACAAATTTTTAAACATTTGTTTTTCGTGATCGAAATCAGTAAGAGTTCCTATATTTTCAAAATCTAACTGTAAAAACCTGAATTTGTGTTAGTTCCCACATTTTATTTTTACAGAAAAATTAGGTTTTATAAAACAAATCTTTTACGCTGAGCTTACATTAATCTATGTTAGATGAAATGATCGCCGATTTTTTATCTTCCTTTCTCAGAGTATTCAATTCTATTTTCAATCTTTCTAAATCCCCGGAACCTTTGGCTCTATATATTCCGCGTAAATAATTCTTTTTATCGATCAAATATACGTTTTCCGTATGAACGAAATCGTTCAAATTACCTTTTCCAGAAATCAACTTTATATCTGCGCCGAATTGATTTCTTGCTAAATCATAAATCGTTTTTTTGGAACCTGTGAGAAAAAACCAATTATTCTGAACAATCTTATATTGACTTCTAAACTTTTTAAGAACTTCCACCGAATCAATTTCAGGATTTACGGTAATCGAAACGATTTGAAGATTAGTTTGATCCTCTATCTTAGGAATAAAATTCAACATATTTCTGGTAATCATAGGACAAATCCCCTTACACTTCGCATAGAAGAACACGACTAACGTATATTTATCTCTTAAATTTTGATTGTTAAATGTATAGTTTTCATGGGTAAGAAGAGTAAACTCCGGCACCTTTTTAAGATCGTTCGGTAATTTTCCGTCCATTTCGGGCCAATAGGGATCCATCACTTCACTTTTAAAATAAGGAAGAATCCCTTCCTGAGGAGAAGAAAAATAAGTTAACTCTGAATGATATTTTTCTTTTATATCCTCGCAAAAAACAACAAAAAATATAATAAAAAAAGAATATACTAATTTCATAAATAATTTACATATTAGAGTTGTTGAAAAATTAATTCCTGATCTGTTTCCCTTGTATTGAAATGGACAATATTGTTAACCGCCGTTATAGAATCTTTCAACAACTCTAATGAATCATTTTTTCGAATATAATTCAAAGACTCACTTGTTTAAAGGTCAACGTTCTAAAATTTGATTTTGATAAAAATAGAAAACGATCAGTCCAAACTTTTGATAGGCTCGCAAACTTTACTTCCGGGTAAACCGATAGAACTTCCATCCTTTGTAATTACGGTATTCATAAAAATCTGTCCGTTCCGATTCCACTTTTTAGAAACAAGTAACCTGCCATCTTCATCAAATTTTTCGTATATAAAAGGCCGATTATTATCGTGCCATTCCCAACGATGATGAATATACTTTCCGGAACGAAACTCGGAATACAATCGATTATTTCCATTTGGAAACCAAGTCCTATGAATTCCTTCTTTCAACCCTTCTTTAAAATATCTTTTTTCCAACAACCGACCATCTTTGTTTTTAGAAGTCATTTCACCATCTTCTAAACCGTTTTTGAATTGAGTCGTTTCTATTTCTCCCAAAACTGGAATTTCTTTTTTGATAAATCCTGTGAAAAGTTTCCTTTTATAGTAATGTCGACCTTGAAAGACTTGTAAGTTCGGATCAGTATTTTCAATCGTCTCCCCTTCTTGACAGCCGATAAACGCGACCGTCAAGATAATCGAAAATATAGAAAATGATTTAGTTAGAAACACTTCCTATCGTTCCGTAAAAAAAGGAACCCATCAAAGTATCAATCCCTGCAGTAGCATCGGGAGCAAAGTGATAGTGATAAGTCGGAGTAGAAAAGTGAACCGTCGCTTTTGTATGCCCATGCAAATTATCCAAATCGGTTGGGACAAAGTCGTCTCCAGTTGACGAAGTTCCATTGTCGCATTTTTTTCCATAAAGTGCATAACCGTCCAGAATCACTCCGATCAAACTTGAATCGTTGTTACTCACCTTTGTTACCGCAGCGTGATGGTGATAAACTCCTGTATTTTGAGGATGACCTCCAAAGTTATCAAACGTCTGAGCTTCCACTGCGAGAGTATCGGGAGGATTGGCTGCGTTATTAAAAATCGCAAGACCGTTTACTGTAATTCCTATCGATACAAGCCCACCTTGTGTTCCTACAGTTCCACTTCCTCTTGTTGGATTGGAAGGAATCGTATAAACAAACTTTTGACTTGAAACGGAATTATTTCCTGCGGGCATATTTCCTGCCGGAAGTGTTTCAAACAAAGGAGAGCTGGAACCGTAATAATAACTTTTTGTATTGGGAACATTTTGAGATTTGAATATATAACTGGAACCAGATACATAAACTACGGAACATTTAAAGTTATTCTTGATCCAAGCAGGAAGTGCTGAATCCATACAAGTAGTTACTCCGGTAACACAACCTGAAGATGAATCCAAAGTTGCCGTACCCTTAGATACAGTAATTCCAGTATTAGCCGAACTTCCATTACAATACCCGCCTGAAAGCGCTGCCAAAGCTGCTACAGTAAGATCATCATCGTTGGAATCTTTCTTACAAACCACGAAGGAAAGAAAGACCAGAAATATTAAAATCGATCTTTGAATCATATTTTCTCCTACATTGTTTTCGAACACCCGACCGGGTTTAAGCGCGCCTATTTTACACCACTTAAGTATAAGATAAAGAACTAAAATGTTTGTAGACTGAGTTAATTTTTGTTTTTTTAAGGTGAATCAAGAAAATTCTGCCTACTGATCTATCAAATTGAGTACCGTAGATTTTTATTACAAAGCCCTGTTTCAACCCAAAATACTGGGGACCTTGTTTTAACGTTAGTTCTGCCTAACGCGAAAGGGATCGATGTGGGGAAAATAAAGCAGAACGCTTTCCTGAATGCCGATCCTTAGAGAGGCATTCGCTGAGTTTCTCGGGTTGCGTTAACTCAGCGTCTCGCTTCTACGGTCGCTCGACAGGTCGCGTTCTAAATTGAATCTAAAGACGATTGCTGTATTATGTTTCCTGGATACAATTTATTGACCAGAGCTGAGAGTCAGGTCCGGCTGGCTGTGGCAAGCCGGATTCGCCCTGGTTTTCTTACGTCGAATTCACGTTATTTTATAATTCTGAATAGGACTTGATCTGTAAAATTCAGATTTCAATTTTTTTCGGAAAAAGGAATTTCTCCACGAACTTACTTTATCCTAGACTTTTTTGTGGTAGTCCCCACAAATTTTGTCTCTGAGATGAATTGGCAGTACCTTGTGCAATGTTAAATTTATAATAGTTCCTACATTTTCAAAATTTAACCGTAAAATCGAAAATTGTAATAATTCCCACATTTTTAGGTTTTTGAAATGAATTCTTAAGTGGAAAGAACATTAGAATTCGTAAAAGTGTAACTTGAAATTGTATATCTCTAAACTGTATTGTGGGAACTATTACAAAACTTTGAAAGGAGCATCTTTGACATTTCATCACAAAAATGTAGGAATTCAATTACCAAAAAAATAGTTAAAGAATCTAAAATCGATAATCCGTAGGAACTCATACTTTTAGAAAATTCTTTCTCATTTCCTTACCTCGAACTCACGTTAGATATAAACAAAGTTCCCGGTAAATCCTTTATAAGTTTTCAAGATAATTTCTTTGGAAAAATGTAGTTTGCGGTAGTTCCCATAATTGTTTTACAAGAAAACTTTTTGATAAAATGCAGTAGTTCCCACAAAAACCGTCTTTTACGGGTTATTTACGAATTTTTAAACCGATATTTTATTATTAAACTCATACATGGTAGTTCCCACAAACTACGATTTTACAGATAAATTCTTCAATACACAAAAGAATAAAAATTTGTTTTCTAATTTTATAAAATTCTAAAATGACTTACTACTCGGACACATAAATAGAATGCTTGGGTTAGATTGTTTCAAAAATTTAAATGTTTTGGTTCTGCTCTAAAATGCTGTAAATCCCGAATTTGAGGAATTTTTTAAGTATCGCTATTTTTTTCGCAAATTCGGCCGTTAATAACTTGGTATTATCTTCATGCGTCCGGGTAAGCACTACAAAATAAACTTTGAATTTGGCAAAACACCTAAAAAAGATAGAAGCAAAAGTTGATTTTTCTGCAAAAAAATCTCATTTATCCAAAGCGCTCTCCAATTCTTCAAAAACACCGGTACTTAAAAGATCCGAATCCCCAGAATCAAAATCCTGAGACCAAAAACTAATATAAACACTCAAACCTAAAAATAAGATGAGAGAACCACCTAACACGCGTTTGTTTCTAATTTCTTTTCGATCCATTTGAATTACGTTTGAAGAAATACGCGTTACCCAATCCGGATCTTTTTTTCTTTTGAGAATTTCTGATTTCATAGAATAGGTTCGATCATTCTTCATAAAATTTTTCCTTAGCGCCAACTCGCTTCATCATCTCTTTTCCTCTAGCTGCCCTTGACTTAACGGTTCCAGGTTTCACTCCCATCGTTTCCGCAATCTGTTTTTCAGAATACCCCGCAAGATAAAATTCGAGAACCTTTCTATATTTATTCGGAATTTTAATCAAAAGAGAACGTAACAATCCAATCACTTCCTGAGAATTCCGTTCGGAGTTTTCATTCAGATTGGATTTGATTTCGAGAAAGTCTTCCTCTTTTTTAGAGTTGATCAATCTCTCCGCACGCACTTCTTCCTTTCTAAGTTTATCGTTCATTCTCAGAGATTCGTTTCTAGCGATCGTATATAACCAAGTACTAAGTTTAGATTCTTGGCGGAATTGATTTTTTTTGAGAGCTTTGTAAGCACGAAAATACGTTTCTTGAGCCACGTCATCTATGGCATAGTAAAACCTCTCTGCGAGATTTTTTTCAATCGCAGAGAGGACTGTGTCCCGAGTGGAGTTAACAATTTCTGCAAATTCAGATTCAGTCATCATGATGACGATGTTTTTGTTGAAACTCTGTAATTAAATCCACCAGTTGATTTCTTTGTTCCGGAGTTAAAATCGAATGAAATTCGACCGCCTTTTTTGTCATAAAGGTCCTCATTTCAATCATCTTATTCATTTCTAACTCAAACGACTTGTTAATTTTTTTTTCGTCTAAAGTCGGCTGACGAAACTCCGCGAGAACTTCAGCAGGAATTCTAGGACCTTGTAGTTTGAGCTCCTTTCTTTTAGACAGAATTTCATCTTTAATCCGATAGAGCTCTTTCTTTTGAGAATCATTCAGATCTAATTCGGAATTAATCTTTTTTACTACAAACTCCGCTCTTTTTTCAGGAGACCTATAATGTCTACTACAACCACCGACAAACAAAGACATCGTCAAAAGAATCAAACCGGAAACTTTAAAAAATCCTTTCATTGGATTTCCCCCATTATCTACACCTCTGACCAAAGACATCAAACTTGGTTCCACTTTTTTTAGAATTCAAAAAAGTAACCCGGAACAGAGGCATTCTGATTCAAAACAAATCGAAATGTAGTTTTGTTACGGTTTATTTTAAAATTAGGCTTTAGTTAACGTTATGCTTCTTTTTCTACCTATAACAAAATTCACAGAAAGTCTTTGTAGATTTTTTACAAGACGTATGAAGTTTGTCCAATAAATTAACGTGGATTCAGCAAAACGCTCTCTATGGATCGCGTTAAACAACTCAGTAAAAGCGTAGGGAACTCTTACAATCTTTAACACTGTCGAAAAAATTTATAAATCTCCTACTGGTCTTCATGAAATTGAGTTTCGTGAATTTTTATCGCAAAATCCTATTTCATCAGAACAAAACATTATGGTTCTTTTATATTATTCTAAGTAAAGAGACAAAATATGTGGGAACTACCACATATTGTTACTAACGACTGAACATATCATGACCATAAAACGATGAATTTGATATAAAACATTTTTTTATAAAATCCGATTTTTCAGTAAAAAATAAAATGTGGGAACTACCGCAAATTTGAATTTTACAGATAAATTCTGATGCAGAAAAACATACGCAAATGATATGATCGAAAGAAAAAATTCATAAAAAAAATAAATCACAGCATGAGACAAAATATGTGGGAACTCACACAAACCTGGATTTTAAAGATAAACTTCCAAAAGTTCAGATATATTCTGAATAAAAAAACCAGGTTCCTAAAAATACAATTAACAATTCTAAATTTTGAAACACACCTTCTTTTAGACAAAGTTAAACGCTCTATTCTATAACTTCTGAATAAGAAGTATTTTTCTAATTTTATTATATTCAATTTACATAAAATAATAGTCATTACAACTAAACCTTTGGAGCAAACTTATTAATAAAACTCTAATGAAGAATTATTTCCCAAAAATAGAAATAAACTTCGTGAACTTTAATTTAAAAACAAAAAAGTTGGGGAGAAATTCACGACTCATTACGACAAGATTTTAAAAGTAAAAAAGCAGATGTAAAATTACAATTGAAAAAACAAATCGATCCAATCAGTGTTCCGTCTGAATTGTAATGTCTTCCTTTGAAATTTCATATTTAATCGCCAAACGATCCTTTAGAGAAGAAAGAAGTTGGGTTCCATTTTTAAAATAAAAAAATTCAGGATTCACTTTGATCAGAATACTTCTCAAAGAAGGAAGTTCCTTTAAAAAAAATGCAATTTCCTGAACGAGTTTTTCTACACTCTTACCGTAAGGACATCCTTTTAATTCGACCCCGACCCCTTTATCGGTGTGAGTAAAAGGAAGAATTTCAAACGGATATTCTTTCTTATCGATCAATGAATTCGTTTTAATCCCCAACGCCTGACAGATTTTTTCGATCAAAATCTGAGTATCGATCGGTTTTAAAAGATAAGCTACAAGCTTCTTATTATGTGCAGCTTGAATGATCGTTTCTTTTTCGTTACTTACAGTTAGAAATATAATCGGAGTCATTCGATTCATATCCGGAATTCTTTCCAAAAGATCAAGACCGCTGAGTTTAGGCATCCGATTATCAGTAAGGATCAAGTCGTACCGAATTTTCCTTAATTTGATTTCGGCGGCGACCCCATCCACAACATGATCCACGTCAAAATTATATCTTTCTAAATGACGGATTAAAAGTTCCGCATTACTTTCATCATCTTCTGCTAGTAGGATAGGATAAGTCGGCGCAACTTTCATAAGATCATCGAACTCCTTAAAATTTTAAGAATACATATCTATCTTTTTTGTATTTTTCTGACAATTTTTTTAAAATCAACGAGGAATGTTTTTCATACGAAAAATTCTATTTAGAAAAACGAGTTATTCCAGAAAAACACCTTTTAAAAAAGTCTATTCCAAACCTTGTTTTACAAAATAAAATACTACACTTTTTTAAAGGACTTTTACTCAGAACTAAATAATAAAACAACAAACCAATAAGTTTACACTTCAATAATAGAGCTATTGAAAGACGAATTCTCCATCTGTTTCTATCACATAAAAACGGTCGATTGAAGCAATTCTACAAATTTTCACTATGAAATTTTTCAATAACTCTAATTTAATTTTTTATAATATACTTTTTTAATTCCTCGATTTTAGGCTTTTTACGCAAGACTATACAATAGAATGTTCAGAATTCTTTTTTGAAAGCATACCGGAAGAAAGTATCTGTTCTATATGTTCCGTAAAAGTTTCAGAGATTGGTCTATAATTCAAACCTAAATCTTTCTTACTATAAGAATGATCTAGTTCGAAATCAATACCAACGTTATGCGAAATATAAGCCCAAGACAATCCGAAAAAAGGACCAATCAAGTAAGTTAAAAATTTAGGAAGAGAATTTTTAGGAGTGGGAAAACGATTTCCATATTTCTCACGAATCATGTTTGCAACTTCTACAAATTTCATCGTAACGGCAGAAACGATATGACGACCTTTAGCAGAAGGAGTAAAACCCGCGAGTATATGAGCTTTTGCCACGTCTCGAACGTCCACAAAACCGATCCTCATATCCGGAACTCCCGGAGCAAACTTTCCGTTGATCATAGAAATCATAAAGTTCACACTCGTTCCATCGGCTCTTTCTGAAACCGAAGGTCCCATCACAAAAGAAGGATTGATCGTAATTAAATCCCACTTGGATTGTAAATCGGCAATCTTCCAAGCTTCTTTTTCTGCCAAAGTTTTAGAATAAGGATACGGCTGATGTGTCAAACTACTCGTTTTGTTCCAATGCTCTTCGGAAAAACGGCGATTTGGAATCGAAAGAGCTTCTACATTGTCACCCATAATAGCCGCCACACTCGAAGTCAAAACGACCCTTTTAACAGAAGGACTTACATTTGCAGATTCCAAAACATTTTTAGTTCCAAAAACTGCTGGTTCCACAAGTTCCTTTCTCGCATCCTTAATTCCATCTATAAAAAAAGGGGAAGCAGTATGAAGGATCAACTCTACTCCTCCTTTATCTTGAATTGCATCCAAAAAAGACCCTTCCTTTAAAAGATCCGCTTCATAGAGTTCCAATTTTCCAGGATAAAGTTCCGCAAGTTTAAGAAGATGGAATATCTTTTTAGAATCCGATTTATTCCTGACTGTGGCTCGAACCGAAATTCCATCTTCCAACAAATAACGAACAATCCAAGAAGCAATATAACCCGCCCCTCCAGTGACTAAAACCGGTTTAGTACGATCGATTTCTTTCATCATTATTCTCCTTAAAAATTTTTAGGATCATCCAAAGTTCAAATTTTCGAAACTCAATAATCGAAAATGTGATCCAATTTATATTCATTTGTATTCGCATTTATTAGAATTTCATGAAGTTTTTGTATAGGAGCAATCAAAGCGACTCGTTTTAAACTCGGTTCCGTAAGTATTTCCCATTCGTATAAGACAGTTTCCGTTTCCCAAGAGTTCGTTTCCTTCGGAACGATTAGAGTCAAAAGGATCTGACGATTTCCCGCAATTTCCACAAAGGAAATATTCTTATTTACAAGTATAGGAACGGTCTGTGTAAAAGTTTGGTATCTAGGAATTGATAAAATTTTACTTCTACCATTCTCTTTTACCCAAGCCTTGACTTCCAAAGTTTCCGGTTCGTAAACGGATTCAGTTCCCAATCCAATCAGTTTTCCGTAAATTGCTTTTATAAGAAGTTCGACGGAAAAGAAAATTCTCCTTTCTATCCTTCGGATCAGACTCGTGTTCGGACCGTCTTTTATTTTCCAAAATTCTTTTAATTTAGAATAAAACGGATATTCGTACCAAGGACGCAATTTCACAAAGTCCGTATAATCACTTGCAATTTTTTGAATATATTCTTCCACTTTCATCTCAGGAGAAGGCACCTCGCTTTCCAAAAACGACTCCGTCAATCTTCCGACCGAATTCTCATATAACCCTTTTAAGAATAATTCACTTGAATAACTTATTCCAATTATGTTGATCATCAGGTGATATCCCCAATTGAATTCGTATGAATTCCAGGTTTTTTTAACCACCTTTCCGTAGATTTTCCAGAATTGAATTATACTCGAAAAATACGGAAAATCGCTCGGCAAATGATACTTTAGAAAATTTGCATATTCTTCCGAACTGAACACGATATACCATTCGGGCAAAGTCAAAAAAGTCTGATCTTCGTTTCGGCTATAGTCCTTGAGAGCATCCAATCGAAGACGGATTTGTTTGTCTTCCTTATCATGGAAATAATATTTATCCCAAAGTTTATTTCTGAATTTATAGTTAGGATCTAGTTTTCTTTTTAACGAAAAAAATTGATCGGAATTTGGATATATCTTTTCAAATTGAGAGACGGTGGCGTGAAGTTGATACGGAAGATAGTATGTTCCACCCACACTCATAACCGAGTCGATCAATTCCCTGGTCCAAACTCCCACTTCCCTTTTTGCACTTTCATAAACCCTCTGTTTATAATAGATCACAAAAGAAAAAACTTCGGTTCTTGCCCAAGCCAAATAAGAACCTGAATCCTGTTTCGCATGACGTATTGAAATGTTTACTACGTTTACGTCGTGTTTCTGCAAAATAGATCTCATCATAGGATAAAATTCATCAAACTTTTCTACCGGAATAAAATACTCTTGTAAAACATAAGTACTGATTCTTCGATTAGGGGGTTCCAACTCTTGCACGTCATAACTCGCCTCGTAGTTTCTCCAAAGAACCCTATTCTTACGATAATACAAAGGATCCAAAATGACTTCTCTCAACTCTTTTCCATAAGGTAATTCCGTTAACCAGAAATAGATTAAATTCTCCAACCAATAACTTTCTTTAACTGGAACAATTCTATCTTTTACGGTAACCGGCTCTTCCGTTTCTTCCCAAGTGATCGTATTTACATTTTCATACGTAGGAGGATAAATATCTCCGTTATGAAACTGAGCTTTTGGGTTATCTCTTACGTTTTTTAAAAAAAAGTTTTTATATTCGGTAATTGGAATTTTTTTCACAAACCGTTTTATCTTTTTATTTTCAGTCAGCTCCAAAGTGACTTCTACAATCACTCCAATTCCGCCGTAACCACCAACGGAAGCAAAAAAGATTTCTGAATTTTCTTTGGGGCTTGCAGTTATCAGTCTTCCATCGCTTAACACTAATTTGATGGAGCGTACCGATAAAATCATCGGGCCATAACCTACATATCTTCCGTGTGCGTTTACGCTTAACGAACCTCCAATCGTAAAATTTGAATATGTCTGTTTAATCTGAACGGAAAGATCAAATGGATCGATCGACTCTTGTAATTTTCTCCAAGTGATTCCTGACTCTACAGTGATTAACTTCGCCTTTGGGTCAAAGGAAAGAATTTTATTGAATTCTCTTGTATCAATAAATAAGGCGTTCTCCGTTGCGATCTGCCCTCCCATGGAGAACCTACCACCTCCAATCGAAATAGGACCTGGATGATTTTTGATCAACTCTTGAATCCCGCCTAACGTAGTCGGAGTAACTATCCGATCTACTCGGATCGGATTGATCTGTGTGACATCGTTGACAACTTCTGGATCGGCAAAAATTAAACTTACAAAAATAAAAAGAAGTAAAACAAATTTTTTCATTAGGATTTTACAAACACCATTAAAGTATTTTTAGTAGGATCTCCTTTTTGAAGGACGTATTTTCCAACGGGTTTGAATCCAAATTGACTGACTCTGTTTTCAATTTCTACAATCGAAGTAAAGTTGCGAACCTGTTCAGAAGTTTCTTTCCAAGAAATTTCTAAACCAACATTATACACATCGTGAGCCAAAGCCACCACCGATTCCATTTCTTCAGAATTTACATTATGATCTCTTAATATAAATTTTCCTCCCGGTTTTAAAATTTTAGAGATCGATCTGATAAAACCGTCCAATCGTTTAGAAGGAGAATGATGAAAACCTATAAAATTAGTTACTAGATCCAGACTTTCCGATGGTATCAATTTTTCTTCAATAGGATCATAATTTCCTAATGGAATGAACGTGCCTACCTTTGTAATCTGACCTCGTTCCGCCAAATCTTCCGGACTATATTTAGGTTCTAAATCGTTTAAAACAAAAACGTTTCCTTCGATTTGAATTTTCTTTTTTAGATTTTTTACATATCTTCCTAAGGTACCAATTTCAAGATAACCGTTAAAACGACTTCCTTCTCCCAATAATTCCACTACTTCCTGCGAAATTTCAGTCTTTTGTTTATTAAGAGCCGGAAGTGCATACGTTAAAATTCCTGCAAAAGGTTTTATTTCCGGGATTCGTTTTAAGATCGTTTCGTAAATTTCCCGATCCGTTTGTTTCGATTTAGAAATTTCGAATATAAGTTTATGTAAATCTTCTTCGGGATAAAGATGATATACATTTTGCAGAAACTGAAAAAAATCATCTCTCAGTTTAGGGTCCAGATATACGTTTCTGAAATTGGAATTTTGATTAAGATCGAATTGGTCCTTCTGATCTTTAGAAAACAAATCGAACGCGAGTCCGCTTAAAAATACATAAAAAAACGATTTCAAAAACTGTTTGCGATTTAGATCTTTCATACAAGGAGTCAAGCTGAAAAATCCAAACATTCGTCCACTGACGTTTTCCTTTTTAGATTCAGAAAGGATCGTCATTCCATTGAATTCTTCGTAAAGTTATCCAATCATAATTTTAAAAACGAATTGTCAACTCGTGAACGATTCTTTGGAAATTTTCCGCATCAAACAAAATAAATACTACTCGAAAAGCAATTTACAAAATGTTCGGTTCAATTCCACTAACGAAATCCGAAACAGATACAAAATCGATTGAAAACAATGAGGAAAACTTTATGAAGTCAGCCGCCGAAATCACGAAGGAATTTTACGAAGCTTTTCAAAAAAAAGACGCCACAAAGATGGGAACACTTTATTCCGATTCTGTGATATTCAACGACCCGGTTTTTACCAATCTTAACGCAACCGAAGCCAGAGGAATGTGGCAGATGTTGATCTCCAGAGGAAAGGATCTGGAGTTAAAATTCGGAGAAATTCAATTGGAAGGAGATACCGGAAAAGTTACCTGGGAGGCGTATTACACGTTTTCAAAAACAGGAAAAAAGGTGCATAACGTAATTCAAGCAGAGCTCGTTTGTAAAGACGGTAAGATCGTAAAACATACAGATCGATTCGGTTTTTATCGTTGGTCAAGACAAGCACTCGGATTTCCGGGGTTATTATTCGGTTTTTTACCTTTTCTCAAAAACAAAATTAGAACAGAAGCTAGAAAAGGTTTGGATCTGTATCTGAAAAGACAGAAATAAATCTAAGTTTATAACTTATAACACCGAGATTGAAAATTGGTGTTATAAGTTAGTCGTCTTGACTTAAAAACTCAATTATAAAATAAAGACAGCCATGATATCATTCAAATGAATCATAAGAATTTTAGAAAAGAATTAGATTAAAAAAATTCAAAATTGCAGTCCTATCTGGTAGTTGGAAAATCTCAATAATCAACTTCCAATATTTTCAAAAGAAAAATTCATGCAAAGAGCATCTAACCATAACTTAAAAATTATTGGTTCCGGAATGGAAACCATCGTATTCAGTCACGGATTCGGCTGCGATCAATCGACTTGGAATAAACTCATTCCTAATTTAAAAGATCATTATAAACTTATACTTTTTGATACGATCGGTTCCGGAAAAACGGATACTTCCCTTTTCAGCGCAGATCGATATTCCAATCTTTATTCCTATGCAGAAGACCTGGTCTTACTCATGGATGAACTTAAAATTAGAAATTCATTATATGTAGGACACTCCGTTAGCGGAATGATCGGACTTATAGCTTCAATTCGTAGACCGGAACTTTTTTCCAAGCTTACATTTATCAGCGCGTCTCCTCGTTATTTAAACGATACGAATTATAAAGGCGGGTTCGAACAAACCGATTTGGGTCAACTTTTTGCTGCGATGGAAACAAACTTTTTTTCTTGGGCGGGTGGATTCGCTCCCCTGGTTATGGGAAACCCGGATCGTCCCGAGTTGGCTCAAAGTTTTGCAGAGTCGCTTCGGGAAATACGTCCGGATATAGGACTGACAGTTTCAAGAACCATCTTTCAATCCGATCACAGAAAAGATCTGAATCAATGCAAACGACCCGTTTTAATTTTACAGCCATCTTCGGATATAGCAGTTCCGATCGAGGTAGGAAAGTATCTCAGCGAGAAAATTCCCCAGGCAATTTTTAAATCAATTCCTGCAACGGGGCATCTACCTCATTTCAGTTCTCCAGAATCCGTACTCCAAGAAATTAAATCTTTTTTTAAGTCTTCAAATTGAATGAATGAGTCCTCTCATAAAACCTTTACCGAGAAAATCAACGAATTCTATAAACGCTCATTCGAAATTTTTTTAAAGGGATCATATTTGGAGGAGATGGATAAGTTCTACTCTCTTTGTAAAACCACGTTATATGCAGACTTTATAATTTTATTAGAAAGTAGAGATCCGTTATCCATCAAAATCGCGGAGTCCGAACCAAAATTCAATTTTTCCATAAATCAAACAAATATAAATTTATTGTCTATTTCTTATTCTGAAAATCGCCCCGTTTTACCTTATACACTGACGCGTCAAGAAATCAATTTTTCCAATTTTGACGCACTGGAAGAAATCGATTTCGCACAAATGATCGTGGTTCCCATTCCAAACGAAAACATAGAAGACCGAAGAAAAAACATTCTTTTATTCTTATATTCAAAAAACACAGAAAGTATATCTGAATTTTTAAAACTTATCACGGAACTATGCCCTAGAATCTACGAAATTTTTTCAATTAAAAACAAGGAAATCCTGTTGAATTCAGTCCATTCTAGATTGGATTCCATTTTAAAAACGATACCTCAACCAATTATCTTTATGGATTCGGGAACTGGAAAAACTTGGATCAACGAAAGTGCGGCAAAACTTCTTTCTCTTTCTGAAGGGGGAGAAGTCTCTTCCTGGAAAGTTTCTACTGCAATGACCGAGCTGATACAATCCGCGGTTAATCAAAAAGAAATTTTTCTGGAAATGAATCGGAATTTATCTAATATGAATCTGGAAAAATTTTCAGCTCAGTGGATGTTTACGGATCCGGAAAAAAAAGTATTCGAGGTTACGTGTGTATTTTTACCCGGCAAAACGGCTCCGGGAAGACTATGGTTTTTCGAAGACATCACTTCTTTTCATTCGCAACAAGAAACATTAGCTTTATTGAATCAAGCTTTGAAGGAAAAAAGTGAAATCGCACAACAGGAAAATCAGGAAAAAACAGTTTTTATCTCTAACATCAGCCATGAAATCAGAACTCCCATGACCGGAATATTAGGAATCACCGAATTACTGTTAAATACTCCTTTAAATCCGGATCAAAAAGATTCTTTAGAACTTATCCAAAGAAGCGGGGATAAACTTCTTAAAATCGTAAATCACTTGCTTGACTTTTCCAAAGCGGACACTGGAAAAATCGAATTGGAATCCATTCCATTTAATATGCAGGAATTGTTAAACGATCTAGTTTCCCTCCTACAAACGGAAATACTTAAGAACAAAAACGAATTGAACATACTATTCCCACCGAACTTTCCCAAATTACTCAAAGGAGATCCAGTCAGAATCGGCCAGATTCTTACGAACTTAATCTCCAATGCAACTAAATTTACAAAAGAAGGAACCGTCGAAGTTGGATTTCATATATTAGAAAAAACGAATTCTGAATTGAGTTTCAGAACCTGGGTTTTTGATACCGGAATCGGGATTCCCCACACAAAATTTAACTCCATATTTGAACCTTTCGTTCAATCTGACAAATCCATCACAAGACATTTCGGCGGAACCGGATTGGGGTTATCGATTACAAAAAAACTAATCGAATTAATGGGAGGCAAAATTCATGTGGAAAGCCGACCTGGAATTGGAACCAAATTTTGGTTCGAACTCAAACTGGAAATCAACGAAGAATCACTCACTGAAAATTCTAAAGTCGAAGTTATAACCAACAAATCGGATCTTTCTCGTTTAAAGGTTTTGATCGTGGAGGACAATCTTATCAATCAAAAACTTTTAGGTCGAATCTTGAAAAAGAGAAAAATAGAACCTTCTTTAGTGGAAGACGGAATGAAAGCGATAGAAAAGGCGAGAAAATTCCATTACGATCTGATCTTCATGGATATTAATATGCCCGGAATCGACGGCCTTTCCGCAACTGAAATTATCCGTAAATTTCCGAAAGGAAACTCGATTCGAATCGTGGGACTCACCGCAAACGCAGCTCCTGAAATTCAAAAGGTAGCGGCTCAAAGAGGAATGGACGATTTACTTACAAAGCCGTATAACGTTTCCCAAATAGAAAAAATTTTGAATCTATTTGAAAAATGATGATCCTAAACTTTTTCAACTGAACCCGTTCTAAGTTTGCATAAGAATTAGGACTTTTCCAAGAGTTCATAACAAATTTACGTCAAGGGAACTTCTATAAAATCCCAAAACGAAAACACTTCAAACAAGCTTCTGCACCAAATCTAAGCTTTGCGGCCGTCATTGAATAAAAAAATATTATAATATACAGTGAATTCAAAGTAAGAAATCCATGATTCATTTTTTAGAGAAAATTGAATTTTGCAGATCTATTCCTAATATGCAGAAACTAGCACCAATCACAATTTTAAGAACAAATTCTAAAATTGTAGGAGTTCATACTTTTAAAAAATTGTTTCCCATTTTCTCCATAAACTCACGTTAAAATATAAAACCACAGCAGCTTATTTGGAAAATCCGTGGTTTTAATTTATGAGCAAGCTTTAACAAAATTAGCCCGCTTTGCGGGCAACACAAATAAACAATAGAGTTGTTGAAAAATTCCATAGTGGCGTTTAACAAAACTAATTCAATTGCTCGTTTCCTTGAAATAGAAACAGATGGAGAATTCATTTTTCAACAATTCTAATTAATATTTTAGAATAAAATAATTTGTATAAGTGATCTTTAATAAAGTTGTCAAAAAATTTATAATGGAGATTCACAAATCGCTTCAATTGTCCATTTCAACGCAACGAGAACAGATGGAGAATTAATTTTCAACAATTCTAATAAGAGCTCTTCCAAAATGCGGAAACTCATACAATATAACGGCTTTTGTAGGAGCTCACGCATTTTGTTAAAGACTTTAAGGTTTTGGAACAAACTTATAACATACCAAAACGAACCTTCTAAATTTTATTCGGTCGGTTCTAATTGTTTTATCCCATTCTGCTCGTGTCTGTATTTTGCGATCGTTTCATATGCAACTTTTCGAATACGATTGATTCCTCCTAGAGGTCGGTGTTCCGCCAAAGAATGCCAAGGATTTAATGAAAGATTTTCACAAAAACGATCCTGCTCCGGAATTGCAAACTCTTGTTTAGGGATTTCTATTTTAGCGACCGCAATAAAAGGAGAATCTTTTTCGTTCCAATGAACAGCCGGATCTTCAATCGGCATAGAGATCGGATTTCCCTGTTTCTGAATCATAAATTCAAAACAAGCGGATTTCTCTTTAAGATGAGAAATCATTGTTTGGCGAAGATAATCGTCCTCGGGATTTTTGGGGATTTCCAAATTTTTAGTTTCGCAGGGTATCGCGGAATATTTCACAGCACTGGTTTCATTTCCCAAACGATACGGAGTTGTACTCCAATAACGAATTTCTAAAACATCTGGAATTTTCTTTCTTCGAATCGAAATCGATTCCTGCAAAGCAGTCAACTTCCAGTTCCAAGGCATTCCTCCCAAAAAGTAAGACATAGGCTTTTTAGCAAACGCTGCTTGAAACAAAGCCAGATACTCATCCGGTGCGCCCACGGGAAGAACGGGATGATTGATCAATAAAAAATCCTGGGTTTTATTTTCATCCGCAGACAACTTAGGTCCGTCCACACCTAAAAGTTTAATTCCCATTCCCCTAATATCCCCTTCTTGATCCGTTTTTTTTGTAATGGAACCGTTTGAAAATCGAATCCAAGCAGGATACGTTTTAGGAGATTTGAATATTCCAAATTTAAATTCTTCTGGAATAGAAGAAGAAACCGTAAAACTCGCTTTAACACAACCGTGTGCAAACGGATGTGCGTCCCGTTTTACTCCACCGGGTTGGTATTTTTCTTTGAGGGAAGAAATCAAAAGAGAAAGAGTCTCTTCGGTGATCTTTTCCTCTCCAGGAAAAACAAATTCCGCCCCAGGCTTTATATCCTTGGGTATAGAAACCCTAGGACCTTGTCCGACCCAATAAACTAACAATAGTAAAAGTAAAATTCCAAGCGCGACATATCCGATTTTTTTTCCCATCATTGGCACCTCGATTGATCTTAAAGACTCAAACCCTAATTTTTAAAAAATTCTTCCGTTTTATTTTTATAAAATAAGAATTCAAGCTCTTTATCTTATTACTCGTATATATCAAAAATTAATGATCTATTTTACCAAAGACGCGAAAGTTCTCAAAAATTACTTCTAACTCAGAATTGTTGTTGTTTTGAAAAAAATCCACATTCTAATTTTGAAAATGGAGTTGTTGAAAAATTTCATAGTTCAATTAGCAAAACTGCTTTAATCGACCGTTTCCATGAAATAAAAACAAATGGAGAATTCATTTTCCAACAATTCTAACAAGTCATTATAATATTATCTTTATATACCTAAATGCAAATTTTAAATTGAATTTAGAAACTATCATTTAAAATACAAAAAACCTTATTATTATATTCTGAAACTATAAATCTTTTTTCTTTTACTAGTCCTTAAGATTTTACTGATTTCTATAAAATTGAGATCTTAAATTTTTTTACAAAACCCAGTTTGAACGTAAATCTGTGGGAACTACTGCAAATTCGAATTTTACAGATAAATTCTGATGTGGGAATTTATTCGGAAATTGTGTGATCCAAATGAGACAAAATCTGTGGGAACTCTCACAAATTTAAATTTTACAGTAAAACTTTAAAATGTGGGAACTACCACCAAATCGCGATTTTACGAACAAATTGTAAAATTGTGGGAACTCATATTTTTAAAAAATTCTTTCTCATTTTTTTGCGTCGAATTTCTCATATTATTCTATAGTTCTGAGTAAGTTCAAAAACTTCAGAACCACAAACCATCCAAAAATCCGGTAAAAAAGCACATCTGAAACTATGTTTTAATTTGAAATTTGCGTCTCTTGCAAATAGCAAAAATTTTTCGTGAAAAAGTAGCAGTTCCTACAATTCGGTTCAAAGAAAAAGATAGATTTTCGCAGTTTTAAAATTCGATAAAATCCAAAAAGAAAAAAGATAAACTTTGGCAAAAATGAAGATTTTATCCTTTAGGGAAGGCCAAATTCCCAAAAAACGCATCAAAATCCGATTCCGAACCTATTTTTTGGTTGAAAAACCGTACTCAAACAGCCAAAGAAGTAACGAACAACTATGGAAATAACTGTACAAGACGATATTCATATTATAAAAATTGCAGGATCCATTCTTCAATCCGATAGTGAGGAATTAGACCGTAACCTAAGCGAACATAATTTTGATCCAAGTCCTAAGATCATTATCGATCTGACAGAAGTGAATCACATCTGTTCTACCGCGTTAGGCATTATTGTTTCTTATAAAAAGAAATTTAAAAGCGCGGAAGGCGATATTATTATCGTAATCAACGATGAAGATCTGTTACAGCTTTTCGAAATCACGATGTTGGACAAGGTTTTTAAAATAGTTCCGAATATCGAAGATGCATTCGATGAGTTTAAACTGAACCCTTGAAGCGGCGATTCGCTCTCGCCACAAACAACCCAAACAAAGTAAAAGAAGTAGGCTCCATTCTCATGGAGCTAGGAATTCAAATCCTTACGCCAAAGGATCTGAAAGTTTCTTTTAATCCTGAAGAAACAGGTTCAACATTTAAAGAAAATGCTCTTATCAAAGCGAAAGAATTATTTCGTTTAACTAGAATTCCTTCAATTGCGGACGACTCTGGAATTTGTGTTTCTGCCCTCAAAGGTGAACCCGGAGTTTATTCGGCTAGATTTGGAGGTCCGGAACTGAATGACGAAGGTAGGGCACTTCTTCTTTTAGAAAAACTGAAAGGAAATCAAAATCGCGAGGCCTATTATGCTTGTGCGATCGCTTATGTGGACGAATCTACTGAACAAAATTTCGAAGGCAGATGTGAAGGATTTATCTCAGAAGAATATGATAGAATTGGAATATACGGTTTTGGATACGATCCTATTTTCATTTTCCCACCACTTCAAAAGCCTTTTTCACAAATCCAAGAAAAAACAAAGAACTCAGTTTCTCATAGAAAGAAAGCTCTAGACGAACTTTTGAAATTTCTTAAAACGAAATCATAAAAATCTATTTGAATCCAAAACCTAAAAAACTTAGGGACTCTTGTCAATGCAAAAGGATATTCAAAAATATCTCCGCTACTGCTCGTACGCATAAAAATATTAACAAAAGTTAACAGGCTATTTTACCGAAGATGACGCAAAAGGAATTGATGTGAGGGAACTTTAGCAGAACGCTCTTATCATAACCTTACCCACAAGTATTTGGATCTTAATATTAAATCTGTGGGAATTACGACAAATCCTCTGTAAAACTGAGTTCCCACCCCACAACGCGATCCATAGAGAGCGTTGTGCTTTAGTTTTCCCTATTTTTGGGTGGGGCAACTCAATGAATTGCTTCCCATGGGTCGCAATTCAGGTGGAGAAATTCGGAAGACTTTTCTCTATCAGAAAAACATGCTTTTTGCAAGTAAAAAGACTCATTCTTGTCGGAACACTTGAAAAATGTGCGTTTTTGAGCCTTATGATTCTAAAATCCTATTCAACTTGTGGGGTTGATTATGGCTCTCTATGGATTGCGTTTGAACTCAGCAGAACGCTCTCTATGGATTGCGTTTGAACTCAGCAGAACGCTCTCTATGGATTGCGTTTGAACTCAGCAGAACGCTCTCTATGGATTGCGTTTGAACTCAGCAGAACGCTCTCTATGGATCGCGTTTGAACTCAGCAAAACGCTCTCCTAAGGGTCGCGTTTTATATTAAAACTAAAGATGATATAGTGCATTACGTTTCTTTCATACAATTGATTCACCAGAGGCTGAGCCTGGTCCGGTTACCGTGGCAAGCCGGATTTACCAAATTTTCTTACGCCGAACCCACGTTAAGATACAAAAGTGTTCAAAAATTGAGTCTGACCCAGAATTGTTAGCTTTTTGAAGTAGGTTCTACATTCTAAGTTTTTTAAACAAACTCAACGTAGTATTATTTTTATACGTACAAGTTACTCATAACTATATAATAAAGTACCTAATATTTTGTATGGAACCAGTGTTTTGTGATAAAATTAACGGTACTCAATTTTATAGAGATCAGCAGTAAAAGAAATAATCTATGGCAACTGTACGTTTTGGCTCAGGCTAAACGTATCGTAAAGATCAAATATTTGCGTAAAACCACCGTTTGGCGAATGTAATTAAATTTACTTAATAGAAATTCATTTTATAAAACTCTTAAAAAGATCCAAAAATAAAGTCCGTTTGAAAACAGTTTATGATTTTTTCGAGAAATGTTCCCGGCTAAATTTAAAATCCTGGAACACAAAAGTTAAGATTATAAGAGTGATCATTTCCATTGACTTTAGAGAAATTCTTTTTTAACTTGGATGAGGGAATTGTTATGAGCAAAGAAGAAAAACTGAAAAGACTGGGGCTGATGCAATCCGAAGTTTCTGCATGTAAACTCTGCAAACTCGAAACTACTCGTACTCAAACTGTTTTTGGAGAAGGAAATCCAGATGCGGAATTAGTTTTTATTGGAGAAGGTCCCGGTAAACAAGAAGATCTCACCGGTCGTCCTTTTGTGGGAAAAGCGGGTGAACTTTTGACAAGGATCATAGAAAAAGGAATGGGAGTTCCTAGAGAATCCGTTTACATCGCCAATATCGTAAAATGCAGACCAACCGTGGATATGAAGTTTGAAAAGGATAGGCCTCCCGAAGAAGAGGAGACTAGAGCTTGTGCTCCGTATCTTTTAAGACAGCTCGAAATCATTCAACCGAAAGCAATCGTTACTTTAGGAAATCCTTCTACAAGATTTATCTTAAATACTAAAGAAGGAATTACTAAACTCAGAGGAACCTGGGGATCTTTTTTCGGAATTCCTGTGATGCCTACGTATCATCCTAGTTTTGTGATTCGAAACGGAGGAGAGAATAGTCCTCTCAAACGAGACGTCTGGGAGGATATTAAAAAGGTTATGGATTTGTTGGGTTGGAAAAGACCTTCGTAGTTTCTTTTAACCAATCTGCAATCTTTTGATAAATATCGGAAGGCGCGTCTTCGTAAGCAAAAAGTCCTAGATGATCATAATCGATTGAAGTTCCGTTGTCCCTCCCCGCTTCCCAGTATTCTTTTTTTCCTTTTTTTCTTTGATAGACCGGATAAATACTTTCGGTAGGAGACACATTGTCGATTCTACCTCCAATAAAAAGTGTAGGAAAATTCGATGTCTCGAACGGCTCCCAGGCCTTCGGGTTTTCCTCCAAAGTCGGCAAATAGTTAAAAAGATTCTGATATACGAATAGAGTTGTAGGATCGTCCTCGTCCAAAGAGATAAAACGTCTACAGAAATTATCCTTGTTTTTACAGGAAGCGCTTAAGTCGGTTCCCAGTCTTTTTTCCGATTTCATCCTTTCCAGAAAACTATCGTTGTATTTGTAGTCCATTCCAGTTCCTAAAAAGAACACTTTGGAAACATCTGTAACTTTTTTCGCTTTCAAAGAATTTAATATAGCTTGGCCTCCCAAGGAAACTCCGCCCAGAAAAAATTCTTTTTTACCGGTGACTTTTTGGATTTTTGCAATAACTTCGGGAATTAGATTTTCTCCCACTTCTTTTAAATTTACGGATTTATAATCTTCGAAGTGTAATAGCCAGACCGAAAATCCGTTTCCGTTTAACACGCCGATCAGTCCGGATTTACTTCCGAGATAGAGGGCCTTTTTGTTGATAAACACAGGATCTATTAAAAGTATAGGAGGATGAGAGGAATTTTCATACGAGAACGTTGTCAAAAATACGTTTGGTCCTAGGTTTGCGGTTTGTGAAACAAATTTTTGTTCTGTAATAACCACATAACGTGTACAGTTCAAAAAAGTGATTAGGTAGAATAAGATTGATAGTTTTTTTGTAAGTTTCATTTTTAAATCCAAAATAAAATTATAAATTCGTTTTAAGATGAGTTTAGAGTAAGTTCTATAACTTTTCAATTTTTTTGTTTTTGAGTTTGTTACCTCCATCTAGATTTTTGCTCTGACTTATGATTCAATCAAAACTTTCAGATTTTTTGTGTGAACTCCTACAATTGAAATTTTGATTCGAATTTTCTCTTTGATTTTAAGTTTCCTAAACTATATTATATGATTCTAATTTCTTTTATCCAACCAATTAGCAATAGGAACAAAAATATCCTTATCCGCGTTTTTACCGACGATCAAATCCGTGTGACCGTAATCTTCAGAATGGTTGTTTGCTTTGGAGATGATAAAAAGTGTTTTGTCTTCTGAGGAAATTTTATCGTAAACGTACCGGATCGAATAAGTCGTTCCTAGTTTATCTCTTCTTCCGGAAACTAACAAAGTAGGAATTTTAATATTTTTGAGTCCGTTCGAATAGGAAATTTTACGATCCAAACTTCGGATCTCTCCGTTTTCTACAAGTTCTTGAAATTGAAGGACTTCTTTTTCGGTTGCCGGATTGATCGAAGTCGTTTTTACTCCGGAAAGAATCGAAGGGTCTATATTTTCTTTGTGCCATAAAAGTTCTTCCAAGGATTTTTGTGGAAGAAATGGTATTCCAGTACCTCCTTGTATACCGATCCAAGTTTCTGCCGGAACTACCGGCCAAAGATTACTCAACCAAGCAAGCGAAGCCAAATTTTTGATAGAAGCACTTGGAGAATCTAAAATTCCAGATGATCCGATTGTGACTAAGTTTGCGATTCTTGTTTCTCCCAAACTTCCAATTCTTGCATAAGCGATCATCCCACCCATACTATGACCGATCCAATTTACTTTATCTTTTCCCGTAGCATTTAACACGTGTTTGATGGCTGTATCCGCATCGTATTGGATGTAGTCGTCCATTCCGTAAGTAAATTTTTTATCTCCAAAAAATAAGGAAGGATAACCTGCATCCCTTCTTCCTCTTAGATCCAATAACCAGACATCGTAACCTTCCTTCTGAAGTCTTCCGACAATCGAACTCTTTTCGTTGATCTTCAAATAGGTCCTATTAGCCATCCATCCGTGACAGAGTATGATCGGATATTTTTTAGAAGGAGCACCTAACGCAGGTGGAAAATGTTCTAAGGTCAAATCCCAATCATCCGACGTTTTAGGATGATGAATTTCTCCTTGGAGTTGTATAACCGTCTTACATTGAAAGAGGAAAAACCCCAAAACAAAAATCTGGAACGCTCTTCGAATGTTTGTATTCATTAGTAAATCAGATTATAGATTTTTTTGGAAAGGATCAAGTAGAAATTCATAATATAAATTAGAAGCCGTCGTAAAAATACTTTATCTTTGTTTAAAACATCTATTTTAAATCTTTTTATGAATCCCTAGAAAATAGAGTATCATAAATTTTGAGATCAATTATAGTTTAGAAGCAGACCTTTAAACACTTCTATTTTAGAATTCTGAGTAAAATGTTTTTTAAGACGGTTTTTAATTTGCGCTTTTGACTTTAAAACCGGTTTTGAGATATTTTTCGATTTTAGGTTTGATCACATAATGACAGTAAGACTGTTCTGGGGGTTGGTTCTGAAGTAATTTTGATGATAATTTTCGGCAGGATAAAATTCTTTCAGTTCTTCCACTTGAGTTATAATTGGATCTAAAAAACGTTCTTCCGTTTTTCGGATGGACTCTTCAGCTTGTACTTTTTGTTCTTTAGAATGATAAAGAATGACAGATCGGTATTGGGTTCCTATATCATTTCCTTGCCGATTGAGTGTAGTAGGATCATGACTGATCCAAAAAACTTCTAGGATTTCGGGATAACTGATGATTTTGGGATCAAAAGAAATTTGAATCACTTCCGCGTGCCCAGTAGTACCGGAACATACGGAGCGATAATCCGGATTTTTTGTCCTTCCTGCCGCATAACCAGAAGTTACCGACTCTACTCCTTCCACCATTTGATATACCGCTTCGAGACACCAAAAACAACCGCCGCCTAATGTTGCTTGTTCCATAGGAGACGATTCGAGCTTAGAATCGAAAGGTTGCAAGTAGTTTTGAGAAATGTTTTTTTAAAAGTGGTAGTTCCCACAGATTACGTCTCTTAGAAATAGTTACTGTTTTGTAACAATCTATTTCGCAATTTGATTTTTGTAATAGTTCCCAGGTTGTTTTGGATAAATCTCCGTGATTCTCAAACTCAAGTCAGATAAGAATTGTCTAAATTTTAAATGGAAATGTTTCCGCATTTTCAAAGTTTAGAAAAATCTTATACTTTTTAAAAATGGTAGTTCCCACAGGTTTCAAAACATGGATTATATTTTAACCGAAACCGCAAAAACGATAAACTTTTCCTCTTTGGATTTGGATCGATCTCGATCAAAAACAGCGTCGTAAGAACGAAAATATCTTCCTTCCAGCCGAACCAAGGCACTTTCGTTTGGAATATAATCCAAAGTAATCGTGGCACCCGAAGTTAAAAATCCATTTTTAGAACCAGTTTGAATGATCGTTTGTTCAGGATCAAACATCCTTTCTAAACGTAAAGAAGTTCTGAACTTTTCGACCGGCCTCCAAGTAATCCAAAACGTTCCATGATACCATTGTCTATAAGCTTGAATGCCTGGATCTGGAACTCTTTGGATTCCTACGTCTCCAGAACCTGCGATAATAAAATGTTTTGTAAAATGATATTGAAGAATTAAATTATTATAATATCTTGTTTGGCGAGCCTGACTATCAGGAGCCTCGTTTCCTACGAAAGTATTGTGAGTAATTTTAAGTTTATCGGTGATTTTATAGTCAATTTGAGATCCAACCGCCTTATCTTTGTTAGTTTCCGTAATGTTGGACCAACCGTTCATTAGATGAAGTTGAAAGGAAAGTTTTTCCGAATATTGAAACGAAAGTCTAAAACCGCTCGAGTAATAAGGCACGTAATCCAGAGCGAGCGCCCTGGAATAATTCCAGTTGTTGTGAGAGATCCAACTTTCAAGTCCAATATTGCCAAAATAAATTCCTCCGTCTAACCATAGATTTTTTGCGAGTTTGATTCCGGCATAAGCTTCTTGGATATTTCTAACCGAAATTTCGTTAGAATTTTTTTCCGAACTGACTTCGTTTTTATAATTCGAATTTACAGAATTTCCAAATTGGAAGGCAACTCTACCTCTATATTGATCCGTTTCGATCTTACCGTCGACGTAAGCAAGGTTGACGTTGATTTCATCCCAACGTGCGGGTTGAGTGAGATAACGATTATCCCTTGAACTGGAACGATAAGGATTGTGAGCGTAATAAGAGTCGATAAAGAAGCCGAATTTAGGAACCTGTTTGTTTTCTTCCGGAGTTTCTTTGGAAGAAGAATCGTTTTTAGAATGATCATTTTTTTCGATCTCGTCTTTGGATTGAAAATCGTCGTTTTGTATCTGTGAAGAATCCTTATCGATTGATTTTTCATTCGTTGGCGATTGAAGATTTGTCAAAAAGGTATGAGAAGAATTTAGAACTTTTTCTTTTGTTTGAGTCGTGGATGAATCTGATTTTTGAGAATCCGCAGATAGAGAAAAAATAGAAATACAAGAATATAGGATTGTAAAAATATATTTCTGAAAAACGAACTTGTTCAATAAGTTTTTTATTAAGAAATCCGAACCGAAATTAATTTGAGTCCGTCTTTTAGAACATTCTAATTTTTGAAAATTCCGTTTTTGTGTCATGATAAAAGTATATAAAATTGAACTCTTGTAGACAAGCCCTGGAACTACAATTTGGAATTAGAATTTTCTTTTAGAAGTTAAGAAATGATTAAGAGAACGTTCTATAAACACCTAAAGAAAACGATTCTACTTATCGATTTCTATAAAATAGACTATGGTAAATTTTGATTGCAAAACCCTATTTCAGCGTAAAACACTGGTTACTTTATTTTATAATTCCGAATGAAATCCTAAAATAGAACGTTCAAAATTCTGTCTCTAAAACCGGAACCTCCGTCTTAAAAATCCTGAAAACACTAATTCTGTAGGGATCAAAATTCTGCATAAGATTACAATTCATCAAATTAAAAATTCATTTTATAGAAATTTACTTAAGAAAATTTTTCAAGTTATGGATTTTGAATTTGTTTCGTTTTTAAAAAAGGTTTAAAGACTTCTATTCTTTTTAAGTTCGTTTTTTACTTCTCTTTGTCTTTCTGTTCTTTTATACTGACTGATTCAAGGGAGAATACAATGATTCAAAATAATTATTTTTCAGACAATCAGGACATCCAAGATCATTTTATAAACATTCTACCTTGGACAGAAATTATACTCGATTACGAAAACGATTTTTCCGGTGTTGCAGAGGGAGGCCCCTCTAATCCTTCCGAAGCAAAAGAATATTATAAAACCGTGTTGGAAACAGTCGGAGACTTGGCCGGGAATATACTTTCTCCTCACGTTGCCGATTTGGATCGAGAGGGTTTAAAATTCAAAGACGGAAAAGTAGAATTTCCTCCCAAAATGCTCGAATTGGTTTCTAAAGTCGTAGAGGCAGGAGTTCAGGCCTACGGATTTTCTAGAACATACGGAGGATTAGGAATTCCTTGGACGGTAAAGTCCTTTATATCGGAAATTTTCTATAGAGTGGACGCGTCACTCGCCATTGCCATTGGATGTGTAAATCTTGCAGAAATTTTAGAACGTCATGCGACTGAGGAAATGAAGAACGACTGGATACCAATTCTTGCCAATGGAAAATTTGTTTGTGCGATGGGACTCACAGAACCGGACCACGGTTCCGATCTTTCCAATTTAAGAACCAAAGCCACAAAAGATAAAAATGGAAATTGGAGATTAAACGGAACCAAACGTTTTATTACACATGGTTGTGGGTTCGGAGATCTTCCCGCGGTTTTATTGACCCTGGCTCGTTCGGGCGAAGTAAATTCCGGTGCAAGGGGACTTTCTTTTTTTCTAGTCCAGAGTACGGATGTACAAATTGCAGGAATCGAAAATAAACTTGGGCTTCATTGTTCTCCCACTTGTGAGGTGGTTTTTGAAAATTCTCCCGGACTTTTGATCGGTGAAGAAGGATACGGACTTATAAAATATACGATGGGAATGTTAAACGGAGCTAGAATGGGGATCGCACAACAATCCACGGGTCTTGCAACTGCAGCATATTATGAAGCCCTAAAATACGCAAAAGAAAGAATTCAATTCGGAAGAGCTTTGATAGAAATCCCCGCGGTGAAAAAGATATTGGATCGAATCGAAAGAGAAACATATGCTATGAGATGCCTGACTCTAGAAGGATCCAGGGTGATGGATCGTTATTATTGGAGAGCGATTCGACTTGAAAAACAAGGAGCTACAGAAAAGGAAATTAAAAACGATACAGTGGTTCGTTATTGGGAGAAAATCGCAAACATTCTTACACCGATCAGTAAGTTTTATTGTTCCGAATCTTGTTTAAAAACGGTCAGTGACGCCCTTCAAATTCATGGCGGTTCCGGTTATACAGAAGATTATGATATTTCTAGAATTTATAGAGACGCAAGAATCGTTACGATCTATGACGGAACTTCACAGATTCAAATCAATGCGTGTATCGGAGGAATCACTTCCGGTTTAACTCATACGTTTGGGGAATACGTATCCGAATTGATAAGCCGATCCGATTCTTCTTTGGCTCATAAGCTATTTAACGGATTTCAAGAATTAGTAAAACTTTATAAGGAACTTCCGGAAAAAGAAATGAAAGATACGTATGCAGAGGAGATCGTATTGACCTGTTCCAGACTTTTAGCGGGAATTTTATTTGAACTTTCTTGTAAAAGACTTCCGGAAGAAAAAAAGTCGATTCGACTCAAACACGTAAAAGATTATCATATAGATACTCTATCCGTTTTGGAAGGTAATCTCGCAAAATTAAGAGAAGTAAATAAAATTAAGATTTTATAATAAATTACTCATAATTATATAATTAAAGTACCTAATATTTTGCATAGAATCAGTATTTTGTGATAAAATTAACGGTACTCAATTTTATAGGCATCAGTAATAATATATATGAGTAAAAAAGAATATTCTAAAAAAAATACGGAACAAATCGATATACTAAAAAAATTTCAGACTTTGCCCGGAGTAGGTAAATCTGTCTCGATGGATTATTGGAATTTAGGTTTTAAAAGTTTGGAAGAAATCCGGATAGCAGATCCGGAAGAATTGTATGTCCGTTGTTGTAAGTTACACGGAGGATATGTGGATCGATGTATGCTCTATGTATTCCGTTGTGTTCATTATTCCTTAAATACTAAAAAGCCAAATTCAGAAAAGCTAAAGTGGTGGAATTGGAAAGATACCGAAAGAAATCAAAAATCCAAACGATAATTAACTCCGACTTGAACATAAGTTAAAATTGTTTTAGATTCGTATAACATAGGAATCAAAATTTTCGGGCCGAAAATTTTCAATGCAAGTTGATCAGGATCTCCTTCGTTTTCGGTGATATAACCGTTTTGAAGTGTGTTCTTTAAATTCATGTTGCTCGTTTCTAAGAACAAACTCCAGTTTCCTTTTAACTTTGTGGAAAACCTAAGATTGATTTCGGTTCCAACGGATTTCCATCGGTAATCCAAACCGAATTGATTTAAGCTGAGCATTTGATTAGAACTATCTATTCTATATTCATTATTTCTAAAAGAAGAAGGGCTTTTCATATCTAGATGGAGAATTTGACCTTGTAGTGTAAATCGTTTCAAAAAATTCCATTCAAATCCGATTCCAAGACTATATCCCTTGTGATGACTAGAATATTCGCGAAAGCTAATACGACTCGGATCGATTCCACTCCCAGTTTTTTGACCGATACTATCTACTTCTTGACTGGTTCTAGTCCAGATTCTTTCGATTCCTCCCAGAATTTGCAAATCTAAAGTCGGATGTGGATAAGGAGTAAAACCGACACGAGAAGAAACTTTTTGAAATTTAGTGTTCATCTCTCCTAAGATAGCATTAACCGTTCTTTCTCCGGAAGATTCTGATTCGGAACTAGTTCCGAATGCAAGAGTCTGAAATCCGTTTACGTCTATATTTCGTTTTGCTTCCGTTCCTCGTAGTTCTAACGTTAACCGATTCCAAGCATATCGAAGTCGAGTCGTAGAACCACTGTTAGGTGTTTTATAAGGATTGGTGAGGATTTCCGCCTGCCCCGAACTGCTAAAGGCCAAACCGGCATATTGAATGGTTTGGTAAAAAGGTCTCAACTCTGATTGTTCGGTGCCATCTCCAATTCCAAAAGAAACATCCAGATAATGTCTTTTTGAATCAATCAGTTCTTGTTCTCTTTTTTTAGAATTTTCTAATTTGGATTTTCGTTTTTCGGCTAACTCGGCGAGTTCTTTTGATTTTCTCTTTTTTTCTTCCTCTTTATTTTTAGTTTCTTCTTTTTTAGAAATAGGCTCCGTGATTTTCGAAAAAGATATTTTTTGAATGTTCGATTTCTGAAAAACTTTTGTGGTTCCGTCTGAAAGCCTAAACGTGACCGTTTCTTTATCTTGGTTTAGTATATTTCCTTCAATTTTTTTTCCGGATTTTAAAAGAACGGTTTCGCTTTGAAGTGAAACCGTTGTGGTTAGAAATATTATGATCGAATAAGAAATAAATTTTTTCATAAAATTTATTTTTACAAATAAGGTATCGGGAATCATAACACATTGTTTGAATCCTGCAATACGATTTAGTTTTCTTAAAATGAATTTTAACGAAAAAGAGCTTAAAACTTTTCGTTTTTTTTGATTTTACAGATGATTTATGAAAAATGATGAGTCACTTTTTTATAACCGTGAGGATAGAATAGAGACAATTTCTATCGTCTAACAGAGTTTTAAAATAAAGAATCAATTTTTATAATACTTTTACTTATAACTATATAACAGGCATCAATATTTGGCGTTCAACTACGTATTTGTCACAGAGTTTATGATACTCAATTTGATAGAGATCAGTAGTATTATAGTTTTCAAAAAATTCCATAGTGAAGATTGGCAAAACTGCTTCAACTGTTCGTTTCAATGGAACGGAAACAGATGAGAATCCATTTTTCAACAATTCTATTATATCTTTTTCAATATTGATTGCTGCTACTTTTCGGAGGAAGAGAATTTGCCAGTTCTGTTCTTGGAACCTGCCGAATATAGTTTTCTTATGTATTATAATTTATGAATATGTTTAAAAAATTAGAATATTTTTGAAGAGATTTTCTTTTGTATAAAAGAGATTAATTTTTCTTCTTTATCTAACTTACTTTTTAAAAGAAGAATTCTTAATTTCTTTGGCGGATTAGAAATTTTAACTAGATCTTTTTCAGTACAAACTAGGAAGTCGAAATTTTTTGCGATCGAGTTGAAAACGTTTTCATCTTCTATCGTATAAGAATAGTGATCTCGAAAGGTTCTCGTTTCTAACTTTAGCGGTTGAAACTTACGGATCATCGAAAAAAAAACTTCTGGATTTCCGATTCCAGTAAACGCATATACTTTTTTACCGGATAATATTTTAGGAGAATCAGATTCTAAATTAGGAGATAAAAGTTTATCCGGTTCCAAAATAAAACGAAGGATTTCTTTGGAAAATTGATTTTGAATATTTTGAACGATCCTTTCGACGGAAGGTTCATATTTAGAAAATACGATCTGGTCGGCTTTTGTTAAAGAAGAGATAGGTTCTCTCAAATTTCCCGCAGGAATTAAAAAACGTTCTTTAGAAATTTTACTCGAGTCCAATAAAACAAGATCGACATCTTTTTCTAAAACGTGATGTTGAAAACCGTCGTCTAAAATTACGATCGAATTTTCTTGTATCTTTAACTCTTCTCTAAAGTGAATATAAGAAGAATACCTGTCTTTTCCAATCCAAACTTCAGCAAACGGAAGATGTTTTTTTAATAGAAGAGGTTCGTCCCCTGCCTCCATCGGAGTTGAATGTTGTCCTACACGATGTCCTCGTCGAGAACCTTTAGCGCCGTAACCTCGGGATAAGATGATGATTTTATGATCTGGAAATTTTTTATGAATTAGTTTTGCAAGAAAAATGGAAAACGGAGTTTTTCCGGTTCCTCCCATGGAAAGGTTTCCAACACTAATTACAAAAGCGCCCGGAAGTTTTTTCTTTTTTGTAAGTTTCTGATCGAGTAAAAAAAGACCTCTATATAAAAAAGAAAATATATATAAAATTGGAAAAAGTATAATTTGTAATATAGATAGAGTAGAAAAAGAGTTCATAAGAATATTAAGATTCTCTTTAGTTATGCGTTTTCCGAAAATTGTATGTCGTAAAGTTTTTTATATTTCCCGTCCAGTTGAAGTAATTCCATATGAGTTCCGGATTCTACAATCTTTCCGTCTTCCATCGTAAAAATACGGTTTGCGATTTGTACCGTAGAAAGTCTATGCGCAATGATGATCACGGTTCTGTTTTTATAAAGAGACTCTAAGGCTTCTTGTACTAATCTTTCCGATTCTGTGTCAAGTGCGGATGTCGCTTCGTCCAAAATCAAAATTTCAGGATTGAGTAATAAGGCACGTGCGATCGCAATCCTTTGTCTTTGACCTCCGGAAAGCATGACTCCTCTTTCGCCCACGATCGTGTCTAGACCCTCTTCGAATGATAAAATAAATTCCATCGCAAAAGCCTGTTCGCAAGCGGTTCGAAGTTGTTCTTCAGTTACGTTTTGATTTCCGTAGCAGATATTTTCTCGAATGCTTCCGTTAAACAAAAAGACTTGTTGAGATACGATTCCGATTTTTTTTCTAAGATTACTTAGATCTAGATCTCGAATATCAATTCCGTCTATGAGAACCTTACCTTCCTGAGGATCTATCAATCTAGGCACAAGATCAACTAACGTGGATTTGCCAGCTCCGGAGGCTCCCACCAATGCGATTGTTTCTCCTTTGGGGATCTCTAAATTGATTTCTTGAATGGCAGGATTTTTGGCACCGGGATACATATAAGTGACGTTGTTAAATGATAATCCTGTTTCCATTTTTTTAAGGAACTTGGGATTTGCCGGATTTCTAATATCCGTTTCCTGATCCAATAACTCGAACACCCGATCCCCCGCCGAGATTGCGCTTTGGATCGAATTGGAGAGCATGCTCATCTGTTTAAAAGGTCGCATTAAAAAAATCAGCGTTAAAAAGAAGGCCATAAACATACCACGGGAGAATGTTCCGTCTTCCATTAAATAAGCGCCGAAACTTAAAAAGATCACGGCTACAATCGAGCTAAACAACTCGGTTAACGAAGGACCCACCTGGTGATAAAAATGTCCTTTGAAGGTTTTGTCCGAAAGGTCTTGGTTAAATTCCCAGAATCTTTTTGCTTCCGTTTTTTCCATGGAAAAGGCGCGGATCACTCTGATTCCGGAGATTACTTCCTGAAGATGTCCGTTTAACAAAGAAAGACGTTCCTGTTGATTGCGTGTTGCTCTGCGAATTTTGTCGGCAAACGCGGATACCGGACCCATCACGATCGGAACGATTATAAAAACCGCAAGAAACATCTTCCAACTTAAATAAAGAAGAAGAAGTAAATGTGTGACGATATAAAAAAAATCAGTGATCGCGTCCTTCAAGTCCGAGCTAATCAATTTTCCTAGAACTTCTACGTCATTGATGATTCTACTCATCAGAATTCCCGTTTTTTCTTGTACGAAATGATTGAGAGGAAGAATCTGAGCTTTTGTGTACAATTCCAATCTAAGATCTCGAATCGCTAGATAACCCGCCGAGTTGATACAATACACCGCGGCGGCTAGAAAGATTAGTTTTAAAAGATAAACGGGGAAAACGATAAAACAAAAAAGTAGAACAAGTTCGTCGTGGCTCATCTTCTTTAGAGAAGAGTTGAGTTGTATCTTCCACTGAGCGAGTTTGAGTTCAATGGATTCAACACTTGTAAAAGGTTCTTTTTCTTCTAAACGTTGTAAAAGTATTTTATCCTTTTTAGTCAGAGAAATTTCGAAGTTCGTTTTTTCTCCTGTTCCTAAAGAATCAAAGATAGGAATCAAAGAAGTAAGAGAGGCTCCGTTTAAAATCGAAACGAGGAAGGACAGTACGATTCCCAAAGTCAATCTATATTTGTACTTGAAGGAATACTTTAGGAGCCGTTTATATATGTTCATTGGACGGGTTTAGTCTTTTGAATACTTATCTAACCTTTTTTGCAGGAATCCTCGTTTTGTCCCTTCTTTTTTCCGGTTGTAAATCTAGAGAGGAAGATCCTGAAGAATTAATTCTCTCCATTCCATCTGACCCGATCAGTTTGGATCCGCTTTTCTCTACCGATTTATCTTCTCGCACTCTCGGAAAATTTTTATATCCGTTTTTATTCCAAAAAGTGCAGAACGGTAAACCTAACTATCAACTTGTGGAATCGTTTCAATTGGTAGGCGCCGGAAAAATTCGTTCTCTTAGACTCAAGCTTAGAACATATACTTTGTCTAATGGAGAAGAATTAAAAGCGGAACAGGTTCAAGAATCTTTGGATCGTTTGGTGAATACTCCTGGTCCTAAAAAAAACCAATACTCTTTTATTAAAGAAATCAACGTTCTTTCGGAAAAAGAAATAGAACTAAAAATTACGGGTGGACTTAGGCAGGCGGTGGATTTACTTTCCTTGCCACCTGCCGGAATCGTTTGTTGCAAAACCGCAGATTCCAAAACATTGGAACCTGAATCGTTTGAAACATTAGAAAAAAAGAATGTATTAGAGATTCCTAAGGCCGGAAAATATATTCTGAGAGAATGGAAAAAAAATAATTATATACTTCTAGAAAAAAATCCTTATGTAAACGAAAACCTTCCCAAAAAGATCCGTTTGAGAATTTTGGCTTCCGCTTCCACGGGTGTGTTTCTTTTTTCCAAGGGAAAAATGGATCTGATGCGTATCCCTAACTTCTTATTAAAAAATCCTCATATTCAAAAAGAGGATCTTCGGTTTAGAAAAGGGGGAGGTATTCAATACATAGCGATCAATGCGAACGAACCTTGTTTCGATTTGAACTTTAGAAAAGCCTTAAATACTTCCGTAGATGCTGATCTCGTAATCCGAAAACTATTAGAAGGCAATGCGGATTTAACCTTCGGTCCGGTTCCTTCGGGGACTGTCGGACCATCTGAAATTCGAAAGATTGTAGAGGAAAATCCGGAAATTCTTTCGATCCAAAGTCATTCTCAAGAGAAAGCGAATGAATATCTGAAAAAATCTTCTTGTTATCCGAAAATTTTAGAAAGGGAAATCGATTTTAGAATGAGAGGAGACGAGGAGAATAACGCGAACGGTTTGGCTTTGGTTAGTTTTTTGAACAAACTAGGACTAAAGGTTAAAATTCATCCTATGGAAAAAACGACCCTTTATAAAGAAAATTCAGAAGGAAAAGGAGATCTAACGTTACTTTTTTGGTACGCAGATTTACCGGGAGCTTGGAACTTTATAGATCCCTTATTTTCCGGCAGAGACAAGGGAAACGGCGGAAACAGGGCGCACTATGAAAATCGGGAACTTGAAAATTTACTTTCCAAAGTTAGAAATTCCGATTCCTTGAACTCGGAAACGACCCAGGCTTTGAGGATACTTCTCAGAGAAAATCCTTGGATCTTTCTCTGGTCACCGTATGAGGTTTTTCTAATATCCGAAAAAGCAAAACGTTATTCTAATTTGGAGGATTATCTGTAGTTTCCGGAAGTTCTAGTTCTACGGAATCCCCGTCTCCGTCTTCTGCTTGAGGAAAGTTTGTGGTAGTTCCGGGTTCTTGTATTGTAGTAGTTTCCGGAATCGTAGACCCAGTTGGTTGTTCTCCGATGTAATAATATTGACCGTACAAAGGATACATACAAGGAACGGAGGAATGTAATTGTAAACCGGTTTCTCCGCAGACGTCCACCTGCACAAAATCGCCGTTAAACGGTTTGATCAGCGTATCCGAAAATCCTATATTCTTTGCGATATAATTTACGTAACGAAACCAGATGTTTCCGCTGATCGCGGAACCGGAACCTTCAAACGGAGCCCCCACGTCATTTCCGATCCAAACGGTTGTGACTAAATCTGGATTGATTCCCGCAAACCAAGCGTCTCTCACTCCTTTGCGCGTTCCCCATTTTTTACGGGCTTCTTTGGGAGATTGTACTGTTCCGGTTTTGCCTCCCATAGGAAAAGAATCTTCCCCTTTCAGTTTGAGCTTCATCGTTCCTTGTTCGCTTAACACCGCTTCTAAAAGATTGATCGTTTCTGCGCAGGCAACAGGATCTAAAATCTGAACCGCTTCATTCAGATCTTTGAGAGGAGCGGAGAACATTTCGCTACCTTCAAAATCCGTAATTCTAAGAATTTGAATCGGAGAAACTTTTTTGCCTCCGTTTGCAATCGTTGCGTAAATCAAAGCGAGTTCCATAGGAGACAATTCCCCCGAACCTAACGCCAAAGAAAGGTTGGGTTGAAATCTTTTTTCAAGAGTCGACTTGTCTATGTCTAAGATCATTGAAATTTTTTCTAAAAATTCATTCACACCGAATTCGTTTAACAATTTGACCGCGATTGTGTTGATCGATTGTGCGAAAGCGATTCTTGCTGTAACTTCTCCCTTGTAACCTTTATACCAATTTTTAGGAGAATAACCTCGGATGTTAATTGTTTCATCCATTACCATAGAAGAGGGAGTTATAATTCTATTTTCGAAAGCGATTGCGTAGACCAAAGCCTTGATCGTAGAACCCGGCTGTCTGAGCGCCGAAACGGCTCTATTCAGCCTAAATATATTAGAAATTTTGTAACTGCCTACCATCGCTTCTATATAACCGTTTCCCGGATTGATTGAAATCAAGGAACCGTTCATATTGTCTATGATCGATTGTTGGATTCTTGTTTCCTCAGAATTTCCTTTTTTAGAGTAGAAAGCTTTTGTTTCATTCAGCTTTTTGCGAACAGATTCGATACCTTCTCTTAAAGATTTTTCAGCAGCTTCTTGTTTATCATAGTCCAGAGTTGTATAAACGTTCATTCCTCTCGTTTCAATGTCTATTTCGGAGAACGTATCTAAAATATGCTGACGAATTCCATAATTAAAATCGGGCGCAAGATTTACGGTGAAGTCTTTATCGAAACCGTATCTAGCAATATCAGAAGAATAAAATTCTTTTTCGCCGTCTTTAGTGATTTCCACATTGTAGAAGGATTTGAATTTTTTCAGATTCGAATCTATCTTACGAGGGAAATTTTTATCGATGTTTGAGGGATTGGGATGTAGATGTTGATTTTGTGCCATCGGAGCCAAAACGAGCTTTTGTCTTTTCAAAGCGGTTTTTAAACTTCGAACCGGGTTATAATTGGAAGGAGCCGGAATGATACCCACGAGCATAGCCGCTTCTTCCGGAGTCAGTTCCGTAGCGGCCTTGTTGAAATAATAACGGCTCGCTTCTTCTACTCCGGTGTTCCCTTCTCCTAAAAAGATTCGATTGAGATACATGGAAAGAATCGTGTTCTTATCGAACTGGCTTTCGAGATAAAAAGTACAGTAGAATTCCGTAATTTTGTTAAATATGTTTCGTGCTCCCAGATCCAAGGTAAGTTTTGCAAGTTGTTGAGTGATCGTGGAACCACCTTGTTTTTGAAATGTGGTCAAATTGATAAAGATTGCTCTTAGAAGGGCGGTGTAATTGATTCCGTGATGGTTGTAAAATTCCCTATCTTCGGAAGAAAGAAGCGCCCAGATGATGTTCCCGTGTTCGGTGAGATTGTCCGTGCGAATCGGTTTAAATTTTCTTCTGGAAAATTCTCCGATCAATTTACCGTTTCTATCTAAAATTCGAATTGGACGAATCTGGCTGACTTCGTAATAATTTGTGACCTCGTTTTTAAACTTATCTAGATTGGAAACGACTTCATCTTTTTTGGATAACCAAACCACATAAGAACCGCCGATTAAAAAAGAAGTGACCGAAATCGTTACAATGATCGCATAACGTAAAATTTTTCTCCAATGATTTTTTGAAAAATGGAGAATCTTTATAAAACTTTTTTGGATTGGATTGAACACTTTCTCATTACCGGATGTCATCGTTTCCTCTTATTATCCATTTGGATCTTAGAGAAAGACAATAGAAACGATACGATCTTTGTAAAGTATTAGAAATCTTTTCCGTTTAATTTTGAAGCGGATCAAAAGACTATTTAAAGTAAAAAACTCGTCCTAAATCGGAACAGAGTTGGTCCTAGCAAGATGAATTGTTGAATTTACACATTTGATAAAACAAAGTAAAACTTGGGGAATGCAGATCAAAGTTATCCTATAACTAGTTTAACCTTGTATGTAAAATAAGACTCTAACGAACCTTCCATTTTAAATATACCTTGTGTTATTAGGACTCGCAGGCGATATTCCCAAAATCTGTCTTGTATCAGTTGTTCGTAATTACCTAGGGCTGTTCCAATCAATCGAATCGCATCACAAAAAGAGTTTTGAGCATCTAATTTTTTTGCACATTCGATTATAAATGAATCCAAATGATTTTCTTCGGCTGAAACGACTCGATCTCCTTTCCGAATTCGAAGTAAATTTGTACTGTTTAAAAACGTTTCCCATTCTTTTTTTAAATCTGTTTTTTCAAGATCCGTTAAAAATGGAATTTCTTTTGACTTTTCGTAAATTTTTGAAATTTCTTCAAGTGATAATTGTCCCGTTCTGAAAACTTCGTATTCTTTATGGAACAATTCTTTGTAAACTTTCGAAGCGTGAATGACGCGGATTTGGTTTTGTCCTTCTAATAATGAAAGTATAAAACAAAATCCAAGATGATCCCCTGCACAATCTCCTTTCCATATAGTCATTGGTAAATCTTTAGGAATAGAATCGATTTCTTTCAAACATTGCGTAAAGTCTGAAAAATAATCTTCTTCCTTATAATAATCGGAACTTATATTTTTAAAAAGCCATTGTTGTCTCTTTTGTTGCCCAACTTCCGTATTGATTTGATAAATAGGACCTATGGAAAGATCATCCCAACAAAATGTGGTTACTTTCTGATTGAGTCGTTTTAAATCGTAGGTAGTTGTTTCGGAAAAAGAAATTTGAATTTCTGAATATTCTGTTTTTTTCATGTTTTAGGGGTGAGTCATTGTATTATAAGAGTTAGAAGGGAATTTTTACGCACTGATCTGAGCTGCATAATAAAGTATCCAATCCGATAGTCTACACTAAATAATGCGAATTCTGCGTAAGAAAGTTTAGGCGAATCCGGCTTTGCAGGACCGTGCTTTTGGCTCCAGTCAATAAATTTCATAAAAGAAACCTAATACAATATCTCGTCTTTTATTTGAGAGAACGTTCTGCTAAAGTTCCCTCGTATCGATTTCGCGTCCAGAGGATAGAAGCTACTAAACCTTTCCTATTTCTGGTCTCAAAAATGTGGGAACTCATACAAATCGTGGATTTACCAGTAGTTCCACACTTGAATACGATAAGTTATAAACTTCTATTTTTTAAATTGTGGTAGTTCCTACAGATTACGTCTCTTTTTATCTTTTTTGCGATTTTAAATCATACTTTTCCGAACGAAATTTTGCAGTAGTTCCTACATTTAAAGAATCGATCTACAAAGTCCAGATCCCAACTTTTTCAAAATTATAGTTGTTGAAAAAAATTCCATAGTGGCGTTTAACAAAACTATTTCAATTGCTCGTTTCCATGAAATAGAAACAGATCAAGAATTCATTTTTCAACAACTTTATTCTAGATTGGCTTCAATTTGTCCTTTCTCTCCTTTTAAAGAAGAGAAAGAACCCTTCCAAAATGCAGTTATGGAAGAATTCGAAAATGGTTTCAATCCACTCTCCTTTTAAAGAAGAGAAAGAACTGGTGACAAAGTATTTTCCGGATGAGCAAGATAGGTTTCAATCCACTCTCCTTTTAAAGAAGAGAAAGAACAGCGGCTTGATAGGTAGAAAAATTATATATTATAAAAGCTTTATTGGCTTTTATAGACATAATAATTGCGAACCTACTTTTGCCATGCTGAACAAATACTAAGCGAAACCGTTCAATCGCCAAACAGAGAATCAATACAAGGGTGCGAAAGGTTCGTGATTGATCGGGAGAAACAGGTTCGCAGAAGCGTTTTCATTATAAATGATCGGCTTTTAAAAATCTATAATATAGTTAAAGAAAGAATAGAATTAGAAATTTATAACTATCTAAAGAGACGTAATTATGAAAACCACTGTGTTTCGTATTTTGAATTATAGAGTTGTTGGAAAATTAATTCTTGATCTGATTGGAATGGACAATTGAAGCAATTTTACGAATCGCCACTATGGAATTTTTCAACAACTCTATTAAATATCTAAAATATAGAAAAGTTTTACTTACTTTTCTTCAGAATGGTAAAATTGACCCTTCTATTTTTTTTACGTGCTTCTTCGGAATCATTTTTACTCAAAGGAACGCTGTCCCCAAAACCTTTGGTTTGGATTCTTGCCTTAGAAATAGAATGTTTTTGAAAAAGATATTCTGCGACCGCCGCCGCTCTTTTTTCGGAAAGAATTAGATTATCCTTTTTTTTACCAACGTTGTCAGTATGACCTTCTATCTGAATTTCAATATCTGGATTTTCCTTTACGATTTCCGCGAGACGATCCAGTTCTGGAGCGGATTCCGGGGCGATCTGAAAACTCTTGGATTCAAAAAATAAATTATTGATTTGAATGGAACCTCTATCCCGGATCGGAGGAAGTTGTAAAATTACTTCCACTTTTTCGGAGAATTTCTTTTTAGAGGTTAGATTCAAATTTTGTGATACTGGCAGATAACCTTTTTTTTGGGCGTAAAAACCGTAATTTTCACCGAAGGGGAGAATGATCGAAAAATTACCGTTAGACGGATCGCTTTTGGCACTACCGATCTTCTCGTGAGACTTTAAAGATTCATAATGTATGTCAGCGGAAAGAGGATTACCATCCGTATCTAAAACCTTACCGTTTACAACCACAACCTTTTCGGGACGCATTTCTTTAGGAAGATAAGCCATAAACAATCGGCCGTCTTTGCTGATATAAGCCCAGTCGCTATTTGCGGGAATGGAAAAGAAATTCACACCTTTTAGATTTTCGGAGACTTCCACAGGTTTGGTCCACTGATCCCAACCTTCTCCGATTCTTTTTGTCATATAAATAGAAAGTCCCTTATGACCGTCGCTGGAAAAATAAAGGGTTCTATCATCGCTTGCTAAAAAAGGAGCCATCTCTTCATGAGTTGTGTTGATCACTTCTCCTAAGTTTGTTCCTAAAGGAAAAGATCCGTCGTTTAACATTTTGCTGACATAAAGATCCAATCTTCCTTTAGAGTCCTTGTGTTGAGAAGAATAGATTAAAATTCTCCCGGAAGAAGAAAGAGTGGATCCACCGAAAATTTCTTGGCTTGAATCGTTTCTTTTTCTATAAAGATTATAAAAATCAGGAAATTTTAATATACTCGGTTTAGACCAGGAATCTTTTTCTCTAAAACTTTTATAAAGAGGAACCCTGCTTGAAATTTGTTTCGTTTTTTCGTCATATTCCGCTCTCAGTTCTTCTATTTTTTTTCTATATTCGTTTGAATTTTTAGAAGAACGAGCGGCCAAGTCAACCTTCGTTTCGAAATTTTTACTGAGTTCGTCTAAAAGTTCTTTTTCGCCAAACGTCCCAAAGACGAAAAGTTCGTTACCGCCAGGGAGTGCAGAGATAACAGCGGAAGGCATTTCATTATTTAAAGGAGCGCTCATCTCCTTGCCATCTTCCCAAAGACCCTTTTCGTCTAGTTTAGAATACCAAATCTTTTGAGTTCCGGATTTACCTCGTTTGACATAAGCGGTCCAAAAAAGATATTTACCGTCCGGAGAAACTGTGGGATTGAATGCAAAAATATTATGATTTACGTAATCAGGAATTTTTTTGATCGTCCAAGGTTTGATTTCTTTAGAATCCAAAAAGGGATAAATTCCATAACGTATAGGGTTGCAGGTCGAACCTTTCATACTGCATAAAATTCTTACGGTCTTGTCGTTAAGTAGAGAAAGTTCGGAAGTGATTTCGTTGGACTCGATGGGGACGTATGCGTTTTCAGAATTGAGTAATTTTCCGAACTGAAGAATTTTTCCAGTTAATAATTTATAGCCAATCTCTAGTTTGAATGTTTCGTTATGAGAAACGTTTTTTAATTTTTCTCTTTGTGATGCGAGTTGAGTAAAATTCTCTTTAGGAATCCAAGAAGCGGAGTCACTTAGTTTTTTTGAGGAAGAATTTTTATCCTCAGACTGAAGACCGGAGAAAAGCAAAAGGCTTAAGATCAAGGTCAGCAGAGTTTGTAAGATACGCATACGTTTTCAACTTCGGTAGAATTTCAAAAGTACTTAATTCTACTTTTTATTGGCAAAAAACCCTATTTTGAAAATCATGGTCATCAGGCAGGTATCCTAAATGATCAGCACTTCCGGATTGACTCTAAACTTTGGTAAAAAGATACTTTTTGAGAATGTTACCGTAAAGTTTAAGGAAAATTGCAGATACGGATTGATCGGAGCAAACGGTTCTGGTAAATCCACGTTTATGAAAATTCTCGCTGGAATGGAACAAGCGGCGAGCGGTTCTATTTCTATAGACGCGGGTTTAAAACTAGGATACTTAAAACAAGATCACTACGAGTATGAAAACGAAACCGTTTTGAATACGGTCATCATGGGAGACAAAGAACTTTGGGAAGTTTCTCAAGAAAGAGATGCGATCTATTCTAAACCTGAGATGTCCGATGAAGATGGAATCAGAGTTTCCGAGTTAGAAGAAAAATACGGAGAACTAGGCGGATACGAAGCGGAAAGTACCGCAGGGGAATTGTTAGAAGGATTAGGAATTCCTACATCAAGTCATACTCAAACTCTCGCATATTTAACGGGAGGATTTAAACTCAGGGTTCTTTTGGCTCAGGTATTATTTCAAAAACCGGATATACTTCTTTTGGACGAACCTACCAACCACTTGGATATTAAGACCATTCATTGGTTAGAGGAGTTTTTAACCAACTATCGCGGAGTAGTGATCGTAATTTCTCACGACCGTCACTTTATCAATTCGATAGCGACTCATATTGCGGATTTAGATTATCAATCATTGACAGTTTATCCGGGCAACTACGATGACTTTATGGAAGCTTCCACGATGGCCCGCGAACGTTTGTTAGACGAAAACAAACGTAAGAAAGAAAAGATCGCCGAACTACAAGATTTCGTAAATCGATTTAGTGCAAACGCGAGTAAGTCTAAACAAGCTACTTCCAGACAAAAACAGATAGAAAAAATCAAGTTAGACGACGTTAAACCCTCTTCCAGGGTTTCACCTTATATTCGTTTTAAGATGAAAAAGACACTCGGAAAGGACGTGATCCTAGCAGAAAATATTTCCAAGTCTTATGATAGACCCATTTTCAAGGATTTTACGATCAACATTACTAAAGGTGAGAAGATTGCAATCATTGGAACTAACGGCGTCGGAAAGACCACTCTTTTAAAAACGTTGATGAAACAGATTGAACCGGATACAGGAAAGGTGGCGATGGGAGATTCGGTCACTTCTTCCATTTTTCCACAGGATCATAGAGAAGGTATATTAGAAGATGCTGATACACTTGTGGACTGGCTTTACAGATACGCCGATCCAGGAACCGAGATGGAGGAAATCAGGGCGATATTAGGAAGAATGTTGTTCAGTGGGGATATGGCCAAAAAACCAACGAATGTACTTTCTGGAGGAGAAAAATCCAGACTGATCATCGGAAGGATGATCATTTCCGGAGATAACCTTTTGGCCCTGGACGAACCTACAAACCATTTGGATTTGGAGACGATAGAAGCTCTGAACTATGCGCTTTCCATATTTGAAGGAACTGTAATATTCGTTTCTCATGATAGAGAATTCGTGTCTTCACTCGCGACCCGTGTGATCGAGGTTTCCACTGAAGGAATCCGTGATTTTAAAGGAACTTATGAAGACTTTTTAGAAAGAGAAGGGGCTGAGTTTTATAAACGTTTATCCGGTGGTCCCGTTTTAGCTGAGACTTAAGAATCTGTCCCAAAACTGTCGAACTACCTAAAACGCTTTCGTAAAAAGCGTTTTGCTGAGTTTCAACGCTTTCGTAAAAAGCGTTTTGCTTTAGTTTCAATGCTTTCGTAAAAAGCGTTTTATATTAAAACAAAGACGATATTTTATATTACGTTTTCTACATGCAATTTATTGACCAGGCTAAGGAGCCCGGTCCAGGTACCTGTGGCAAGCCGGATTCGCCTCGATTTCTTACGCGAACTCACGTTAAATTACTTAATTCTATAAAAATCTGTAAGATCATTCTTTCTGGATTTTATAGAAGTTTTCATAATTTCCAATCAAACTGAAAAATAAAAAAATTTGAATATTCTCGTGGTTCGATCGAGCAGATTATTGTATAAGAACCAAGGATCAATAAAATCTAATTTTAGTCGAACTTCATACGTTTGATCGTTTTTAAAATTAACTTAGAATGAAGTTTACAAGCTTCTTCCAACCCTTGATACAAAAGAAAACTTTTTTTAGCGATTCCTAATCTTTCATTTTTCTTTTCTTCCAAAGTCAAACCACCTTCATAACCCTCCGTGATCATCAAAACGGTTCTTTGAATACTTAAACCTAAAATTTCAGTAAGTCCTTTACGGGAAGAAACTTCTTCATCAATACGGTCCATCTCTTTTAAATTTTTCAGAATCTGATCTTTAAAACGGTTTTCTTCTTTTACTTGAAAATACAGACGCTCCGAAAGAATTCTACCTTGAGTTACTTTTTCAATAAAACCCTTTAATTGATCAGATAACACATTCAATTCGGAAAGAATTTTTTTCTTCGATATAAATCGGGAAAAGTTTTGTGCAACATCGTCTTCGTTTTTTGAAAATGAATTTGTTTCGCTAACATACGCTTGTGAGAAATGGGATTTATAGTTTAAAAAATCAGATTCGAGTCGTTCTTTTTCGGAGATAAAAAGAATTTGGTTCCGGATCGATTCCACAAACTTCAAATCACATTCATTTTCTTGAATGTATTTTGAAAAGTCCATATTAGGAATTCCATCTAAAACAACTCCGTCTTTTCCGAAATTGAACCAAGGGCTTTTTTTAGGATGTTCCTCGAACCATTTTTTGAAAATAAGAAGTTTTTCATTAGTCCTAATTTCTCCACCTCGAATCGAAACCGCTTTTTTTACGGGAAGAGCGGTCATCTGTTTATGATTATGATATTCCCTTCTCAGTTTTCTGGATTCTACATGATTAAGTCTCTCTTCTAAAACGGCACCCTTACAATGTGCAAGTTTATTTGGAAAAGAAAGATCCTGACCCACAAGAAGAATATTCCTTGCTTTCATCTTTTCCGCAAGACTGACAGCGTTAGTCGAAACAGATCCTCCAAAATCCACAACTCCAATTTCTTCTTCTGGTTTAGAAGAAAGAATTCGAATCAAAGGAAACGGAGAAGAAGTAAAAAAACCGTTTTTAAATTCACCGGGTAGTCTCAAAGAATGATACGAAGAAGTAGGATCGAAAACGATCTTAGCATTGCCGTTATAACCTTCCAAATATTTCGTATTAAGAACCTGAGGATCGACAGAAAAAACCAGATCCGGATCAATTCCAAAATTCCAAAGAACCATCAACGCGGTATCCACAGCGATTAAAATCAAATTCTTTTTATAAGTTTTAATATCATTCAAAGAAAGAATCAAAGAAGGTCCGGCCCCACAAACGAGAATGTCCGCCTTACCTTTACAAATTCCGAATAAAGAACGTATCGGCTGCATCGATGTAAGTTGAGGAAGATTGGAAATAAAATTCCGAGTCCAGATCTTTTCAAAACGAGTTAAAGTGGAAATATTTACGTCCTTTTTATGGAAAAAACTTTCAGAGATAAAACGTAGTTCTTCGTATGAATCTTTTTTCCATCGATTACTTCCTCGATGCGGAATAAAACTGATCGGAAAACCCGAAATCCCTCTAAAAGCGGAATAAAGATCTTCTTCTAAAATAGGAGACAATAAAATCCTAAGTCTACCGGATTCTAAAAAATCTGAGTAATCAAAAATAGAAAGCGCATAACGTAAAACTTCAGGAACAACTTCCATCCAAACGGCAGTTACATTCTTAAACTTTAAACTTTCTTGAACTACATAACCGATTCCGGCACCAAAAAAAAGAAAAACTCTTTCCTCATCCTCTTTTTTTAAACCTTCCAGAAGACGTTTGGATTCAGTGATCGGATCCATTAAACTGTGAAGCGCGATACCTTCTGCAATTAAAACGGGATGTCCGGTTTTGGAAGTTTTGATTTCTAGAGAAGAACTAAAAGTTGAAACCTGAGAAATGGAAAATACCGGAGAAGCTGAAGTGTCAGTTCCTTCTAACTGGGATACATTCGAAGAAGAAGTTGCAATCGATTTAAGAATTTTTTCCCGTATCAAAGGGAAAACAATGGATAAACTTTTTAAGTTTTTTTCAAGAACCGACGAAGTCGAATAGATCATAATTTTAGAATATACTATTTATTTGAAATATAAATTAAGTCTTCTATCTCCGGTCTTTTTTCCAGGAGCGGGTTCCTGCTCGTAACAAAATCCGCTTCCATGAAATTTAACCGAAATTCCGAGAGGTCTTACTATTTCTAAAACTTCTCGTTTGCTTTTTCCAATTAGATCCGGAATCCCATCAACATTAGTCTCCTTTATGTTCTTCCTTTGAAAACGTTTGAGAGAAACGTTTAAGGTTCGTTCTCCTTGTTCAATAATTGGAATGATATTTTCCACAACTTCTTTAAAAACCGGAGCGGCCAACCCTCCTCCGGAATGAGTTCCACCTTTCGGTTCGTCAAAAAGAATCAAACCCACAATCTTAGGTCGTTCCGCCGGAAAAAATCCTAAAAAAGAAGCGGACCACAAACCTTCCACATAACCCTTTCCGGAGACGGCTTTTTGACCGGTTCCAGTTTTGCCAGCGATCGAATATTCCTGAATGTAAGCGTTTTTTCCGGTTCCGGATTGAACCACTCTAGTCATCGCTCTGAGAATTTTTTCCGTAGTGTAGTCTCTAATTCCAATCGGAGTTTCTTGAGTTTTAAACTCGTGAAGAATTTCTCCGTAAGAATCGCTGAAATGAGAAACCACTCTAGGAGTTAACATCCTTCCTCCATTGACAACGGAAGCCGCCGAAGCAACCAATTGAATCGGTGTCACCGAAATTCCTTGACCGATCGCCATAAACATAGAAGTAGCGGGAGTCCATTTTTTCAAAGGAGGAAAATAACCCGCGGATTCGTTCGGTAGAAATCCTGTTTTTTCTCCAAATTGAAACTTCTTCATATAATCATAAAGTAATGTTTCCGGGATTTTTTGAGAAGCCTTGATGATTCCAACGTTGCAGGAATATTGAAGGATTTCCTCTAAGTTCAAATGTCCGTGAGCTTCCGTACATTTGATTTTTGTTTTTCCAAGTTCCACATATCCGGGACAGTGAAACTTCTCGTCCGAACGTATTAGATTTTCATTGAATAGTACGGATGCCAAAAAAATTTTCATCGTAGAACCCGGTTCGTAGACGTGACGAATCGCCCAATTTGTATGGGAATCTTCTCCCGATTCGTTATATTGATTTGGATCGAATGCAGGAAAGGAAGCAGATGCAAGAATCTTTCCGGTATTGATCTCCATTAAAATTCCGATGGCTTTTTTAGAACCGGTTTCTTCGAATCTTTTTCCGAGAGCCTTTTCAAGTTTATACTGGATCAAACCATCAATAGTCAGATGTAAATTACTACCTCTAGACGAATCAGATTCAGTTGGAGTCATTAAGTCTTGATTGTATTGAACTTCCAAACCGGAAAGTGCCCGGTCGTCGTCCATTCCTGTAAAACCGATCAAACTGGAAGCGAGATTGCCATGTGGATAAACTCGTTTATATTCCTTTTCTCTTCTTACACCTGGAAGTGCAAGATCCATAATTTTGTTACCAAGAGATTCGTCGATTTCTCTCTTTAAAAGAAAATAACGACTCTTTTCTCGAATCATAGCTTCGATTTTTTCGGCAGACATATCCAAGTAAGGAGCCAATTGAACTGCTGTAAAATTTGGATCGTAGATATTTGCTGGATAAATTCCGATCGTTGCCGAATCCACGGTCATAGCGAGTTCGATTCCTCTTCGATCGTAGATCGCTCCTCTCATGATTCTATCTCCAGTTTTTAGAACCACTTCTCGTTCATTCCAAAACGTGAGGAAGATAACTCTTCCGGTTAGTACACAAAATAAAATACAAAGAAAAGAAAATAGAATCGTGAGTCTGGTTTTACGGGAATTCATTCTCTTTGTACAAGATCGGCCAAAACTTAAATTTTGAAAAGAGCTGTTTTAAAGTTGTAATGAAATCATTTAGATTATTACTCAGAACTACATAATAGAGCATCTACTCGGACGCATGATAATAATTCTATTCTTAAGTCTATTTCAAAACTTAAAATGTGGGATCTCACACAAAAAAGCCAACGATTCTAGGTTTAGCACAATTTCGAGAAGGTTTCTTTTAAAAAAAATCCCCGTTAATTTTAGGTACTATTTTTATGCTTCCAATTACTGATCTCTATAAAATTGAGTACCGTTAATTTATCACAAAACACTAATTCCATGCAATATTTTAACGTGAGTTCGGCGTAAGAAAACCGGGGCGAATCCGGCTTGCCACAGGCAGCCGGCCGGGCTCTTTAGCTCTGGTGAATAAATTGCATACAGGAAACATAATACAACAATCGTCTTTAGATTCAATTTAAAACGCGATCCGTCGAGCGCCAATAGAAGCGAGACGCTTTAGTTTGAGAGAGCGTTTTGCTTTAGTTACTTCGAACGCATCGATCCCTTTCGCGTTACGCCCTGCTCACGTTATATTAAGTACTTTATTATATAGTTATGAGTAACGTGGATTCGTTTTATAGAAATCTGATTTTTTATAAAAAATATTAGAAACTAAAGCACAACGCTTTCCTCAATGCCGATCCTTAGAGAGGCATTCGCTGAGTTTCTTGAATCGCGTTGGAAACTCAGTTTTACAGAGGATTTGTCGTAATTCCGACAGATCTATATTGAAATCTAAATATTTGTGGGGTTGGTTATGGTAGAGAGAGTTTTTACTGAGTTCATTCACCGATCCCTTTCGCACTAACCGTATTCACGCTAAATAGCCAGCTAATTTATCATTATAACTTAATGGTGAGAGTTTCCACGTCCATGTTACAAAATTTTATCGTAAAATCGTGGTTTGCATGCAGTAGTTCCCACATTTTAGAAATAGATCTACAAAACTCAGATTCCAAGTTTTTTCAGAAAAGTGAATCTGGCTGAACCCACGTTTGATTTCACAGTAAAACTTTGAATGTGGGAACACATACAAATCTCACCCAAACTACCCTCTTTAATACCCAAATAAGAATATTATGTCACTTCTATCGGAATTTTTCCGGCACTCTCCCCTTTTTAATGCTAAAAAAAATAGGATTTTAAATCCAAAATGGGATCAGATTACTTTCTTCCTTGACATTTTTAAAAGGAATTCAGAAACTAAATGTATAAATTAGCACTCTAACATTCAGAGTGCCAAAACCAATGGATTTAACAGAACGCCATAAAAGAATTCTAAAAGCACTTGTAGACGAGTTTATCCAAGAGAATCGGCCCGTAGGTTCTAAAACACTTTTTGATAAACACGATATAGGGCTATCACCCGCTTCAATTCGAACCGTATTGAAGGACTTAGAAGACTTCGGTTATCTTGCGTCCAAACATACTTCGGGTGGAAGAATTCCGACAGAAAGAGGTTATCGTTTTTATGTCGATTCTCTTGTAATTTTATACGAGTTGACTCTGAAAGAAAAACAAAGAATCCAACAAGAATACCTGAAGATGCAATTTAAACTCGATCAGATATTAAAGGCAACCGCTTCGGTACTTTCCTCTTTATCGAACGCCGCGGGAATTGTAATCGGACCCGCAAAAAATTTAGATACTCTGAAACATATAGAACTCATACACGTTCGTGGAGACGAAATTCTAATGATACTCGTAATGAGATCGGGAACCGTATTACACAGAAATATTTTCGTGGATCAAAATTATTCTCAAGAAGCGCTTTATCAGGTTTCTAAATATCTAAATGATAATCTCAAAGGTTACGATATATACGAAATTCAGAATGTAATCATTCCGAAATTGACGATCCGAAAAGACGGACCGGAAGATTTTACTAGAATCGCAGATCTGATTTCTTCCGCAATGACACCGGATAATTCCGAAGTAACTTTATATATAGATGGATTTAAAAATCTTTATGCGAATTTCAGAGACGAAGAACAACAACTTTCTCAAGTCCTCTCTCTTCTGGACGATCAAGGATTTTTAAAGGCATTTTTTTCCGAATACATCGACCAAGATGGGGTATTCACGATCATTGGAAAAGACGGAGATAGAAGTATGTCCGGAGTTTCTATCATCACTTCGAACTATAGGATGGGAGAAAAAAAGATCGGAGCCTTGGGAATTATAGGACCTCAGAGAATGGATTACAACAGAGCCTTACCGCTCGTTGACTTCACGTCAAAACTTGTCTCCGAGATGGTGACTCGCATTAGTAAATAAGGGAGAATACAATATGGCCGAAACATCAAACAACAAAATTTCGGAAGAAGTAAAGGCCAACGGGAAAAAATCCCAATCAGAAACATTAGAGGAAAGTAAATTAGAAAGTATGAATTCTGAAGAATCGACTGAAACGACACAAACTGAGTCAATGAAAGAAACGGAAACTCCGTTACAAACAGAATTGGAATCCGCAAAAAAAGAGATAGAGTCTTTGAAAGATTCTTGGGCAAGAGAAAGGGCTGAATTTCAAAATTTCAAACGTCGGTCCGCTCAGGAATTCGTTTCAATCCGTAAGGAAGCGGTCAAATCTCTTGTAAGCGGTTTTTTAAATCCAATTGACAACTTAGAAAGAGTGGGCGCGACTCAGACCAACTCGGAGGAATTAAAACCTTTCGTGGATGGAGTTACAATGATTTTAAAGGAATTTTATTCCGTATTAGAAAAATCGAATGTAATTCGCTTCGATCCAAAAGGAGAACCGTTCGATCCTATGTCCATGGAAGCTCTTTCTTCGGAAGAAGGCGATCAATACTCGGAAGAGACCGTAATAGACGTCTATCAACCGGGTTATTACTACAAGGAAAACGAAGATAAGTTTACACTTCGACCTGCAAGGGTTCGAATCGGTAAACCGAAATCATAATTAGAATCTCAGGAAATATAAAGGAGAAAACAAATGTCCAAAGAAAAGATTATAGGTATCGATTTAGGAACTACTAACTCGGTCGTTTCCGTGATGGAAGGTGGAGACCCGGTCGTTATTCAAAACTCAGAAGGAGCGAGAACCACTCCTTCGATCGTAGCATTTACCGCAAAAGGAGAAACCCTAATCGGTCAGTTCGCAAAAAACCAAGCGATTACGAACGCGGTAAACACGATCCGCTCCGCAAAACGTTTTATAGGACGTAGGTTGAACGAATGCGAATCGGAAATGAAACACGTTTCCTATAAAGTCATTCGCTCCGGAAACGAAGGAGTTAAGTTTGAAACCTCCGCCGGAGAATTTACTCCCCAAGAAATTTCTGCTCGTGTGCTTATGAAAATGAAACAAACCGCGGAAGATTATCTTGGTCAAAAAGTTACCAAAGCGGTAATTACCGTTCCGGCTTACTTCAATGACGAACAACGTCAAGCGACTAAAGACGCTGGAAGAATCGCCGGTTTGGAAGTGGAAAGGATCATCAACGAACCGACCGCGGCCGCTCTTGCTTACGGTTTTGATAAGAAAAATGTAAATTCTAAAATTGCGGTTTACGATCTCGGAGGTGGGACGTTTGACATTTCCATCTTGGAACTCGCGGACGGCGTCTTTGAAGTAAAATCCACAAACGGGGATACTCATCTTGGAGGAGACGACTTCGACATGGCGATCATGGAGTGGATGATTTCCGAATTTAAAAATCAAACCGGAATCGACATTTCCGCAGATAAAAATACGGTTCAAAGACTAAAAGAAGCCGCTGAAAAAGCAAAAATTGAACTTTCCGGAACGATGTCCACTCAGATCAATCTTCCTTTTATCACCGCGGACGCTTCCGGTCCGAAACATTTGGACATGACTCTTACTAGAGCTAAGTTCGATCAACTTACAAAATCTCTTGTGGATCGCACTCGTATTCCTTGCGAGAACGCACTTCGTGACGCGGGCCTAAAAGCTTCTGACATTAATGAAGTGATTTTAGTTGGTGGTTCTATCCGGATTCCTGCGGTTCAAGAACTTGTAAAACAAATCTTCGGAAAAGAACCGAACAAATCCGTAAACCCGGACGAAGTGGTTGCGATCGGTGCGGCCATTCAAGGCGGGGTCTTAGCGGGAGAAGTTTCAGATGTTCTTCTTTTGGACGTAACCCCTCTTTCACTTGGAATCGAAACTCTTGGAGGAGTGATGACCAAGTTGATCGAAAGAAACACTACAATTCCTACTAAAAAATCGCAAGTGTTCTCCACTGCTGCGGATAACCAATCCGCGGTATCGATCCACGTTCTGCAAGGTGAAAGAGAAATGGCTTCCGCAAACAGAACTCTTGGACGTTTTGATCTGATTGGAATTCCACCCGCACCTAGAGGAGTTCCTCAAATCGAAGTGACCTTTGACATAGATGCAAACGGAATCGTTCATGTATCTGCAAAAGACCTTGGAACCGGTAAGGAACAAAAAATCCGAATCGAATCTTCTTCCGGATTATCCGAAGACGAAATTCAAAAAATGGTCAAAGATGCGGAAGCACACGCAGCTGCAGACAAGGCTCAAAGAGAAGTAATCGAAGCGAAGAACGAGTTAGATACTCTTGCATATTCCTTGGAAAAAACCGTAAACGAGGCGGGAGATAAAATCGGCGCGAACGAAAAACAACTCGCAACCGACGAAATCAAACGCGCAAGAGAAGCGATTGAAAGTAACGATAAAGCAAGAATAGAATCCGCAAAGGCTTCTCTTTCTAAAATCGCCACCGATATTGCAGGTAAAGTTTATTCACAAGGTGCACCGGGAGCAGAACAAGCCTCTGCAGGAGGTCCCAACGGCCCCGGTTCGAACGATCAAGGCAACTCTGCGAACAATAACGGAGAAAAGGTCGTCGACGCGGATTACACCGTAGTGGACGATGAGAAAAAGTAAACGTGGAACAATTACAAAGAGCATGACACGTGAGTTTTTCGAAACGATTCGTAAAAGCACGTGCAAGTTTTTTGAAGTTTAGTTCGTAAATGAAGGAAAACCATCGGATCCATAGTTATCGTTTTGTGAGTCAATTTAGATTTCAACATTGTGAGAATTCTCACACTTGTGAACTAAATTCTACAATCAAACTTAAACGTATGTGTAACGTTTCTACACAACGATTGTAGATTGCAAAATCTTGGCTTTGATAACTGTGGTTCTTGATGTTGGAAATTTATTTTACGGAATAGAATTTAAAGTTTCGAAACATCGAAAAACTTTTAATACAAACCGCGTATAAAACTAAAAACTTTTTACGCGGCTTTTTGGAATCATCGAAAGTGTTGAAAACAAAGTCGAAAAGTAAGAACGAAACATTCAACGCAAGTTTGGAATGAAACAATGAGTGAAAGAAGTTACTATGATATTCTTGGGGTTTCCAAGAGCGCTAACGACGAGGAAATCAAATCCGCATATCGTAAGTTAGCAATCAAATACCATCCCGACAAGAACAAGGGAAATAAAGAATCCGAAGAAAAATTTAAAGAAGCCACCGAAGCCTACGAGGTTCTAAGAGATCCTAAAAAACGCCAGGCCTATGATCAATTCGGAAAAGCCGGTGTCAGCGGAGGAGCTGGAGGTTTTGGTCAAGGGGCCTATACTGACTTTTCAGATATCTTCGGAGACTTTGGAGATATTTTCGGTGATTTTTTCGGCGGAGGCAGGAGCAGCAGCTTTGGAGGCGGAAGAAGATCGGGTCCTCAAAGAGGTTCCGACTTACGTTATAACTTAGAAGTTTCCTTAGAAGACGCGGCGCTCGGTAGAGAATATAAAATTGAAATTCCACGTTTAGAATCTTGTGGAGATTGTAACGGTTCAGGAGCGAGTAAAGGAAGTTCACCTGCTACTTGTCCCGATTGTGGTGGTTCGGGCCAAATCAGAAGAACACAGGGATTTTTTTCCGTAGCTACAACCTGCCCTACTTGTAGAGGAAAAGGAACGATCATTTCTAACCCTTGCAGATCCTGCGGCGGACAAGGCCTTCAAGAAAAACGTAGAACAATCAATATCAAAATTCCTCCCGGAGTGGAAACCGGTTCCAGATTAAAAGTTTCTGGAGAAGGAGAAGCCGGACCGAACGGCGGACCTCACGGCGATTTATACGTTGTAACCCATATCAAAAAACACGAACTTTTCGAACGTCAAGGAAACGATCTAATTCTAGTTCGAAAAATTTCTTTAGCGCAAGCGATCTTAGGCGCGGAAATCGAAGTACCTACGATCGATGGTAAAAAGGCAAAGATGAAAATTCCCGAAGGAACGGAATCTGGTCAAGTTTTCCGTTTGAAAGGTCATGGAATGCCTTATCTAGGTGCCTATGGTAAAGGAGATCAACACGTAATCGTGAAGATCGAAATTCCTAAAAAGATTACAAGAAGACAAAGAGAATTGATCGAAGAATTTGCAAGAGAATCCGGAGAAAACATTCCAGGATCCAAAGGAAAAATCTTTACAAAGTAAAAGGAATTCGATCTTTTTCATTCTTTAATTTGAGAATACAAAAAAGATCGGTTTTTACTCTCTATAAAATGAATTTGATGATCACAAAATGATAGGAATTTAATTAGACGATCGTTGTCTTCGGATTTTATAGAAGTTATTTAAAGGTGAAATCCTATCTATTTCTTAATGATGAGGAATTGCCAAACTGTAAAATTTTTAGAACAAACCTTCGTAAAAAATCGAGAAAACATTTCTAGAATAACAAGCTGATCGCAGAATTAAAAGGAAATACAATGACAGAAAGAGTTAAACTCGGCGTGATCGGAACCGGTCATATGGGCCAGTATCACGTAAACGTTGCCAAAACCCTTAACGACGCAACCCTAGTCGGAATTTACGATTCGGATCTAGAAAGAGCAAAACAAATCGCGGAAAAACACAAAACTTTGTCTTTCTCTACAATCGACGAATTAATTTCAAAAACGGATGCGGTTGTAATTGCGGTTCCCACTTTTTTGCATCATGAAATTGCCAAAAAAGCATTAGAAGCCAACAAACACGTGTTAGTCGAAAAACCCATCGCTGAAACTACCAATCAAGCCAAGGAACTCGTAAAAATCGCTGGAGAAAAAAACCTAGTTCTTCTTGTAGGCCACGTGGAAAGGTTTAACGGAGCAGTATTAGAATTAAGTAAAATTGTAAAGGATCCTTTGTTGATCGAATCAAGAAGACTATCTCCCTCTAATCCTAGAATCAAAGACGTCGGAGTTGTTCTAGATATGATGATTCACGATATCGATATTGTGCTGAATCTGGTAAATTCTCCGGTTAAAAAACTTTCCGCCTCGGGTAAAAAGGTATCATCTAATCACGAAGACGTAGCAAACGTGTTACTCGAATTTGAAAACGGATGTCTTGCAAGTATTACTGCGTCGAGAGCGACTCAAGCAAAAATCAGAACCTTGAATATAACCCAGAAAGACGTCTATATTATGCTCGATTTTACGGATCAAGAAATCGAACTACATAGACAAGCCACTTCGGACATTCTTCTTTTATCCGAAGAGATCAAATATCGCCAAGAATCGATCGTAGAAAAAATATTCGTTCATAAAGACAATCCTCTCAAACAAGAGCACGAACATTTTATCCGTTGTATCAGAAAAGAAACGGAGCCGATCGTAAATAGAAATTCGGACGTTTCTACTTTAGAAATCGCTTATCAAATTCTTTCGGAAATTCACGGAATTTCTAATCAGTAATCCCGTCTAAAATTGGTTACAATATGGAAGATAATTACAGCGGAAAAATTTTAATCTCCAATTCTTCGATCGTCATGGATTATTTTAATCGAACCGTCATTTTAATGGTGGAGCATGATCACCAAGGAGCCTTCGGTTTAGTTCTTAATAAAAGACAAGAGGCTTCCATAGGAGAAGTAATCCAAGGTATTCCGGATCACGTTAGTCGAAACCTACTTATCTATTCAGGTGGTCCGGTAGATCCTACGTTTATTTCCGTATTACATGAAGATAATAAAATTTCTCAACCCGGAATCGAGATAATTCCAGGTTTATATCTTGCGAGAAGTTTTGATACTCTTCTAGAATTATTAAAATCTTCTTCCAAATTTCACGTATTCCAAGGTTATTCTGGCTGGGGCGCGGGGCAATTGGAAACGGAAATGAATCGCAAGTCTTGGGTAATTCATGAAGCTTCTAAAGACTTTGTTTTAAATCAAGATCCTGAAACAACCTGGCAAGAAGCTCTCAAAAGCAAGGGTGGAATTTATAAATATTTCGTAGAACATACAAAAGATCCTATGTTAAATTAACGTAGATCTGATTTAGATTGCGTTCCATCTAAAAGAATTTCATACCCAAAAACTTCAGAGTCTAAAAACTCCTATCATTTAAACTTCGCTTTTAAAAAGCGTTCTGAACGTAAGTAACAATACTCTTTATGATCACAGTATTACTTGATCCTATAAGATTGAGTATCGTAAATTTCCTTTACAAGTCCTGATTCAGCCAAAATATCCAGAATTTATTATATAACTCTAAAGTTAGCCACCAAACAGAGACTTTATGAAGAAATTTGATTTTTTAAATCTTTATCTTTTATAGAAATTCCTTAAGAAAGTTGTTTATCTGATACTTGCAGAATAAAAACTCTTTTGAAATTTTAAAACAGTTTCAAAGTTTTTTTTAACCTTTACAACAAAGTCAAAATTTTTAAAATCAATCCATCAAGGGGTTAAGTTATGAAAAAATTTCAAGGCCTGTTTTTTATTTTCACGATTTTAATTTCTTTATTCCTGATTGAAGATCTTTCCGCAGACGGCTGTTATATTTGTACTTCCGGTTCCACGGATCTTTGTAGAGATTATTGTAGATACACCGGCTCCGATACATTTGATAACAGAAAAAAATGTCAAGACAAAGGTTGTAAAGTAGGCGGAACGGCTTCTTGTCCCACTGCTTCCAATTATAAGGTTTGTTCTGCTCAAACGAGAGTTTCGACATCTGAACGTTTCGCCTCAAATCGATAAGATTCTCAATCAATATAAGAAAAACGTGAATTCGGTATAACGCGAAAGGGATCGATGCGGGGTCAATAAATTGAATCTAAAGACGATTGTTGTATTATATTTCCTGTATGCAATTTATTGACCAGAACTAAAGAGCCCTGCCGGATGCCTGTGGTAAGCCGGATTCGCCCCGGTTTTCTTGCGCCCTGCTCACGTTAAAATAGGCGAAAGAGTAATTGTTTCAACGCTACTCTCGCCTTTTTTAACCGCTTTTTGATTTTCTTTCCTACTTGTCGTGAGTTTGGTGTAAAAGATTTGTTTTATAAAAACCTGATTTTTTCATAAAAAATAAATGTTTAAATATTTGTAATACGACTTAATCTGTGGGAACTCTCACAAATATCAGTTAAACTTTGAAAATTGTGGGAACTACTATGAGATACAAAAAAACATCGTGCATCCGACTTTTGCATAAAACCACTGTTTTACGGCCATTATCAAAATTTAAATCCCAGTTTAACATGAGCAGTGCGTAAGAAAGACTTTTCTAAAAGTATGAGTTCCTCTAATTTCAGAATTTGTTCGTAAAATAGTGGCTTGCAGTAGTTCCCACACTTTAGGAATCGATCTATAAAGTTCAGGTTCAACTTTTTTCAGAACCACGGCAGAACTCACATTATTAAAGTTGTTGAAAAATTCCATAGTGAAAATTCGTAAAATTGCTTCAATTGTCCATTCAATCCAATACAAACAGATCAAGAATTAATTTTTCAACAACTCTATTTCACATTGATATTATTACACTTTCTCTGTACAAACAGTTTTGAGACCGGCTCTTAGTTGCGTTGTTTATCTATTTCTGCGTCTAAAAGAGAATTCAGCGTTTCTTCCACTGAACCTCTTACCAACTCACTCAAGTTCTTTTTGAGTTGAGCCTCATCCACTTGGATTACGTTCAAGTATGTTTTTTCTTCTTCTGCCCTCATGAAGGTTCTCCTTTTCCTTGAAATTTGTTTGGTCACAATCTCAATTGGCAAGGAGAGTTTTTTTTATTATTAAATATGCCGAAGGCCGCAGTTAGAAGAAGTGCCCTTAATCTAAACCTGTAACTAATTTGAGACCTACTTCAACTTCATTGATCTTACTTGATTTAAGCTTTCCCACTCGTTCAATAAACCTTTCCTTATCTAAAGTCACAATTTGAGAGACATTCACAACTGAATCTTTTGATAAGCTGGATTCTTTCTTACCGATCAAAACGTTGCCAGGAGCTTCAGACAAATTTAAATTTGATGTAATCGCAATCGATACGACAGTACTGATATTACTTTGATTAAAAGAGTCATCTTGAATAATCAAAACTGGACGCTTAAACCCAGGTTCACTTCCGAATGGAATTCCTAAGTCTACCCACCAGATCTCACCACGAATCATTTTTTAAACTCTTGCGTAATAACTCTACAGATAAATCTGTGATATTACTTTTAAGTTCTTTGGATTTTCTGTTATAAATTTTATTTAATTTCTCTGTTACAGATTCTTTACTATGGGATTGAATAAATTCTTCTAATGCTTTTGCAAAGAGTTGGCTTCGAGGTATTCCAAGTTTTTTTGCCGTTTTCTCAGCAGCCTTGAATAATTCATCTGGAATCGAAATTGCAGTTTTCATATCATTGGTATAACTGTGGTAATACCAGTGTCAACTTCAAAATACGCAATTTTATCCTAAATTCTTAAAATAGAGTTGTTGAAAAATTCCATAGTGAAGATTCGTAAAATTGCTTCAATTGTCCATTCAATCCAATACAAACAGATCAAGAATTAATTTTTCAACAACATTATTATAAAAACGTAAAATACTAAAAACTAAATTTTAAATCGCCTTCATAAAACTAATGGGAGGATTTTTCCATTCTCCTCTTAGATTCAGATAATAAACCGAAGTAGTTGCAAAAATCGTAAATATATAAACAAACAAGTATTCAAAAAATGGATAAGACATTTCCATTTCTAAAACCTGTCCGCCTATCAAAACGCTCGCAATCCAAGCCAGAAACAAAGCCAACAAAAACGAAAACGTACCTAAAAGGATTCCTTCCCACAAAAAAACCTTTTTTAAAAAAACGGAAGTTCCTCCTATAATACGCAATAAAGTGGTCTCTTCGATTCTTTCTTTACGACTTGAATTTAAAGCGGTTAAAACTAGCAATAAAGAAGCACCTAAAATCAATCCAGTCATCAGTCGAATCGTAAAGGAAATCTTTTCTAAAATTCCCAAAAACGCACGCACCGCCTTATCCGTATCGATGATGGTTAAATTCGGATATTTTGAAATCAGATTTTTTTGAAGGTCATATCTTTTTTCCTCCGATTCGATTCTTAAAGAACTCAAATAATAACTAGGCGCCTTTTCCAAAATTCCTTTAGAAAACAAAACCACAAAGTTAGGCCTCATATCTGCCCAGTTTACGGTCCTAAAATTTCGTATAACACCCGTTACTTCCACTCCACCAACTAAAAACGAAAGACTGTCTCCTAAGTTAACTTTCAGATATGTGGAAAATTCTTTTTCGACTGAAATCTGATCTTCTTCTCCTTTTCTCCAAAAGTCCCCATCTACTATTTTTTCCGTAGGATATGGTTCATTTCTATAGGAAAGAAAATATTCTCTTGTCCTTGCGGTGGATCTCCAATCCCTTCTTAACGCGGAAGATTCAGTCTCATCTTTTTTAACCGCCTCGCCGTTGATCTTAGATAATCTAGCTCCAATTACGGGCGCAACAATCAACTTCTCTGCTCCAAATTCCTTAGCGACTTCCTCGAAATGTTCTTTTTGTTCGGCTCTAATATCCAAGACGAATAGATTGGGTCTTCTTTCTTTGTCCTTGGCGCCGCTGTATTCCAAAAGACTTTCACTTACAATCAAAGATAAAAGAAGAATAAACAGAGAACTTGTCAATCCTATGACAGAAAGGGAAAGAGAAGTTCCAGGTCTGTCAAATTTACCGACGATAAACCGAACAAAAGGAGAAAAATCATTCCGGTCTCTCAGCCTAGATACAAATATTCTAATTCCAGAATATACTAAAAATATAATTAACGGAAGAACCAGTAAAATAGAACACAAAATTAAACCTTTTAAGACGCTTTCCGTTTCCCACCAAGCCAAAGCGAAAAATAAAACGAATAAAATCAAATAACCCAAAATTTGAGTGATTCTAAATTTAGGAATTTGATTTGTTTCTTCCTGAAATTCCTGTTTGAGCGCAAGGATCGGTTTTAAAGTTCTAATTTCGATCAACGATTCAATCGAAGAAAAAAACGGAATCAATACTCCAATCAAAAAACCCCAAAGCAAAGAAGAAAATCCTATCGTAGGTTGAAAACTTAATATTTCTTCTCCCGCTAGATCCGGAATCCATTTCAATAATATATTTCCAAATAATATTCCGAAAACAGATCCAATCAAAGAAAATAAAAATAATTCTCCCAATACGATCCAACTTACCGTTTTAGGACTTGCTCCCAAACATTTTAAGACCGCGATCGCTCCAGATTTTTCTCTGATCCCCGCTCTACTTACGAGTAAAATGGAAATTCCTCCTAAAAAGAACGCGGATAAACCGAGTAGACTGAAAAAATCCAATGTGTTGGTCAAAAATTTTCTAGAACCGGAATTGGTTTCTGTCGAATCGTAAAGAGTTAAGTCTTTTTGAATATACTCTTTGAAGTGATTTTCTTTATATTTTCCCGCAACCAAAGGATCTCTAAGTTTGACTGCAATCATATAACTGATCCTAGATCCTCTTTGTTCCAATCCAGTGGATACAAGAGAAGAACCGGATATGATCGAAGTAGGAGCCATTGAAAGAAAACTTCCCGCAATCCCCGGCTCTTTGATTACCTTTCCTTTTAAAATAAAATCCCTTTCTCCGAGCGAAACACTAGAACCGATTTTAAGTTTTAAATTTTTAATTAAACTTTCTTCTAGAAGAATTTCACCTTCTTTTAATTTACGATAAACACCTGCAGGTTCGGTAATGATTTCACCATAATAAGGAAATTTCCCGGACACTGTTTTAATCAAAGAAAGTGTGGTTTCGTCGTTTTCCTGATTGCGAAGCATAGAAGCAAACTGCACGAGTTCAGAGGTTTCAGAGCCTTTTGGTAACCTTTGAGACATAAATTCTTTTTGTTCCAAGGTAAAAGGAGAAGACGATTGAATGAGCAGATCAGAACCCATTAAACTGCGTGCTTCCTTTAAAATAGAACGACTTAGTTCTTCTCTATAAGCGTGAATGGCCGTAACGGAACCGGTTCCGATCACAATCGCCAAAACGATCTGCAACGCAGAACTTTTTCTAGATTGAAAGTCGCGTGTTATGGATTGAATTAATAATTTGAATTTCATCTTTTTTTAGCAGAAACTTTTCTTTTTGTAGAAGTATGTTTGGATACAGACTTTTTTTCCGAAGAAAGAATTTTCGGTTTATTTAAAGATTTCTTTTTCTTTCCATATATTTCTTTAATAATACGTCCATCACTCATTTCTAATATACGATCCGCAAGTTCCGCAACGGAACGATCATGAGTAACTACGATCAGAGTAGAAGAAGTTTTTTGATTCAACTCAGCAAGTAGATTCATCACTGTTTCACCGTTTTTCTTATCCAAGTTAGCTGTAGGTTCATCTGCAAAAAGAATTTTAGGATTGTGTATAAAAGATCTTGCAATTGCTATCCTTTGTTCTTCTCCTCCGGAAAGTTGTCCCGGAAAGTTGGACGCTCTTTCTTTCATTGAAACTTTTTCCAACCAAGTCAAAGCTCTATCTTTAATTTCCGTAGAACTCAATTTTGAATTTAAAACGAGAGGTAACGATACGTTCTCCAATGCATTGAGAGATTTTATCAACTGAAAATTCTGAAAGATAAAACCTATTTTCTCCCCTCTCAATCTAGCAAGTTCGTCTTCGTCTTTTTGAAGAAGTGGAATTCCGTCTAACATGATTTCTCCGTCGTCAGGACGATCCAAACCTGCTGAAATTGCAAGCAAAGTAGACTTTCCTGAACCGGAAGGTCCTATGATTGCAATGAATTCCCCTTCTTCAATTTGAAACGAGACGTCTTTTAACACCTCTAGTTTTCTTCCAGAAACTAAATAAGACTTATTTAAATTTTTTACTTGTAACAAACGAAACACCTTTCCTTATCGGATTAAAAAAAGAAATAAATTTCCAAATGTTCTACTATCATAGTTTGAAAACCTGCTTTTAAAAAAGTATTCCATTTAAAACAAAAGATCCGATTTTTTTTAAAAAAAATTCTACTGATTTCTGATCAACGTCGGCTAATTTTTTTTGACTCTAAACTACCTGGTTTTTATAACGTAATCTCCAATTCGCCGGGAAGGAATGTTGTTGGATCTCGTTTCTTCACGGATTTATTGACACACTGTAAATAAAACAAAACTTTATGGATAAATCTGGGAGTAAAATGTATCTACTCGAAGAACAACAAACACAATCGAAAGGAGACTACATCTTGATTTGCGCCGGATGCAGATCAAAAGTCGCACAACTTTACCAATATGATCTTTGTAAATCTTGTTTGAGTAAAACATTTCAAAGATTAATCAAGGTCATAGACTCAGTCAGAAAATAAGGATCGAAATGCAATATCCGTTTCAGGAAGTAGAATCTTTTTGGCAAAAATTTTGGGAAGAACACAAAAGTTTTCAAACAAATATCCGGTCTTCTAAACCGAAATTCTACTGCTTGGATATGTTTCCTTATCCTTCCGGAGCTGGATTACACGTAGGTCATCCGGAAGGATACACGGCAACCGACATTCTTTCCCGATTCAAAAGGATGAAAGGTTTTGAAGTTCTACATCCTATGGGTTGGGATGCGTTTGGACTTCCTGCGGAGCGTTATGCGATGCAGACCGGAATTCATCCTGCAATCACTACCAAGAATAATATCGATAACTTTCGCCGCCAAATCCAGATGATCGGTCTTTCCTACGACTGGTCTCGTGAATTTTCCACAACCGATCCGGATTATTATAAATTTACTCAATGGATCTTTATCCAACTTTATCAATCTTGGTTTAATCCCGAACTGAAAAAAGCGGAATCTATCAATGAACTCATTCGTAGATTTTCTTATCAAGGTTCAAACGGTCTGGATTACAGACAATTCAGCTCCGAAGAATGGAACCAATTCTCCTCGATCGAAAAAGAGAAAATTCTTTCTGATTTCAGATTGGTTTATCAGGCGGAAATTCCAGTCAATTGGTGTGAAGCTCTTGGAACCGTTCTCGCAAACGAAGAAGTGGAAGAATGGGTCGGTAAAGGTTACGAAGTAATTCGTAAACCAATGCGTCAATATATGATGAGAATTACCGCATACGCAGATCGTCTTTTAGAAGATCTTGAACTAGTCGAGTGGCCGTCCTCTACTTTAGAAATGCAAAAAAATTGGATCGGCAAAAGTGAAGGTCTTGAAATTACGTTTTCATTTTCAAAACCTCTGCAAAGCGGTTTAGAAGGAATCCGAATTTTTACCACAAGACCAGATACTATTTTCGGAGTGACTTATATGGTAGTGGCTCCGGAACATCCGATCGTTTCCGAAATCACAACTCCAGAACAAAAACAAAAAGTGGAAGAATACCAAAAAACTTCTTCCTTAAAAAGTGATTTAGATCGGATGGAACTGAATAAAGAAAAAACTGGAGTTTTTACAGGAGCTTTTGTTCTCAATCCTGCAGATCCTTCTCAAAAAATTCCGGTTTGGATCAGCGACTACGTGTTATATGGATATGGAACGGGAGCGATTATGGCCGTTCCGGCCCACGATCAAAGAGACTTTGAATTTGCAAAAACATTCGGATTAAAAATTCTTCCGGTTATTGAAGGTGAAATTTCAGACACAGCCTTCGATTCTAAAACTTCTACGTGTATCAATTCCTCTTCTTCCGAAATTTCGATCAACGGATTGGATTATACTTCGGCTTCTTCCAAAATTATTTCTTGGGCAGAATCTAAAAAAATCGGTAAGAAAAAAATCCAATTTAAACTGAGAGATTGGCTATTTGCAAGACAAAGATATTGGGGAGAACCAATTCCTTTGGTTCATTATCCTTCCGGAGTTACAAAACCGATTCCAGAATCAGAACTTCCATTAGTACTTCCTAATTTAGAAGAATTTAAACCTTCTGGCACGGGAGAGTCCCCCCTTGCACTCGCCAAAGATTGGCTCCAATACAAAGATCCTGAAACCGGTGAAATCGGAACAAGAGAAACGAATACGATGCCTCAGTGGGCCGGTTCTTGTTGGTATTATTTGCGTTATATCGATCCTAAAAACGGAAAGTTTTTTTGCGATCCCGAGTTAGAAAAGAAATGGATGCCGGTCAACCTTTACGTAGGCGGTTCGGAACACGCGGTACTTCATCTTCTTTATTCCAGATTTTGGCATAAGTTTTTATTTGATATTGGAGTTGTTTCCACTAAAGAACCGTTCGACAAACTGATTCACCAAGGTTTGATCTTAGGAGAAGACAAACGTAAGATGTCTAAATCTCTCGGAAACGTAGTCAACCCGGATGACGTAATCAGAGAATATGGCGCCGATAGTCTTAGGCTATTTGAGATGTTTATGGGTCCTTTAGAAATGGTTAAACCTTGGAGCACAAGAGGTGTGGAAGGTGTATTCCGTTTTTTGAATAGAATTTGGAGACTTTTTCATTCCGGTCCACAAGAATCTTTTCGTTTAGATGATATAGAACCTACTCCGGAAGAATTGAAAATCCTGCATAAAACGATCCAAAAAGTCAGCGAAGACATTCCGAACTTTTCTTTTAACACTGCAATCGCACAACTGATGATTTTTGTGAACGAATTTACTCCTTCAGAAAGAAAACCTAAAAAAGTTTTAGAATCTTTTATTCTTCTTTTGGCTCCCTTTGCTCCTCATATCGCGGAAGAACTTTGGAAACGTTCGGGCAAAACCGAATCTCTTTCCTATGAAAAATTTCCGGAAGCAGATCCTCAGTATCTCGTTGAGTCTGAAATTTTAATTGTGGTCCAAGTCAATGGAAAGTTAAGAGACGAATTCAAGGCCCCTAAAGACGTATCTCAATCGGATGCTATTTCGATGGCTAAAAATTTAGATAAGATCAAAGGTATCTTGGAAGGAAAAACAATTCGTAAAGAAATTTATGTTCCTGGAAAATTAGTCAATCTTGTGATTGGTTAAGTGTGTAGAATACAAAAAACACTTTTATTTTTATACATTCATTTTTTCTAAATTAGCATTTTAATTTCTAAAGCCATTTTACGTCTTCAAATGTGCTCGAAACACCTCCCTAAAATAAACCGACAAAGGAATCTTGGGCGTAAGGCCGAGCACGAAAGATGCACCTCGCAGCAGGTAAATTTCTAGGTCATCAGTTGCAGCATTGAAAAAATTGGTCTTCAAGTATTGTCAGAGTGAATAGGAATTTATCGATTGCGCGCTTTCTAAGAACAGCCGTATTTGGAAAGGTTCCACCAAATAAACCAAGATTTCCCGAAAGACTTTGCGATATTGTTGGGTTACTTTAGAGTTTGTCCCAAAACCGTCCTATGTGGGAACTACTACATGTCTATGTTTTATGGTTAGATTTTGAAAATGTAGGAATTCATACAATTTTCAATCACGAAAAATGGATATTTAAGCCCGTAATATGACTTAATTTGTGGGAACTCTCACAAATCGTGGATTTACCAGTAGTTCCTACACTTGAATACGATGTTATAAACTTCTATTTTTTAAATTGTAGTAGTTCCTACAGATTAAGTCTCTTTTTATCTTTTTTGCGATTTTAAATCATACTTTTCCGAACGAAATTTTGCAGTAGTTCCTACATTTAAAGAATCGATCTACAAAGTCCAGATTCCAATTTTTTTCAGAATTATAGTTTTCTTACATCGAATTCACGTTAATCAAGATAATCGAAGAACTTTCAAAAAAGCGAAAAGGACGAAATGACTTTCGCATTCGCCCACTTTTTGTCCCCTATCTTGTCAAAGTCATAGCTCGCGCTTGCTGTGTAATCTCCACTCTTAAAGTTGTAGTCTAAACCAAGTCCAAGTTTGTTCGTAAAGTTCGCATTTACGTTCATTCCCAGGCCTGCGTCAGCGTTGTAACTCATTCCTAAACTTAAGTTACTCATCTTCATCGCAGCGGCAAATGCTTTCATCGCTTCACCTAACGGTAATGATTTAGGCGAATTTCTCTACGCTTACGCTTCGAGAAAGCGCGCTCTAACTCAGTATTTCTCTCTATGGATCGAAATACAGTGCTGCAATCTGCAATGCAACATTTCAAATTTCTCGTATATTCTAATTTCACAATGGAAACATACATGTTGCATTGCAGGATTTTCACTAACTCAATGTTGCTCCTTACGGTCGCAACATAATGATCGCTTTCGCGGGAGTTTTATCTTTTCTTTCAAAAGTAACCAAAAAAAAGCCCGGTTATTCACCGGGCTTGATCCTTGCTAATCTCTACTTTTCAGGATTGCGTTTTACTCAAATCTTAGAACACAACTTCACACACGTTTGAAAAGTAGCTCCTCTTCCTTCTCTAAGTCTTCCGGAGAAACGTCCACTTTCACGAGTTTACTTGTTTCTAGATCATAATACACACAAGTAACTTCTGGATGCCAAGGTATATCTACATACATCACTTGACCTGTTACTTTGTTTCTTACTGCTTCACCCAACCTGTAACTTACCTTACTCTTCTTCTCATCTGCTGCCATTTCCTCTACTCCCCGAGTTGAACTCACTCCAATGGGTTTCGATTTTCCATAGACTTCCACTTAGACAACCATCCACGTTTTTCTCTTTAAAGGATGGAAGTTTCTTTATTTATTAATTTTTACTAATATTCTAATATTTTTTTTCTTTATTTTAAAATCACTGTTCTTAATATTTCCCAAATCCATTATTTAAGCAAAACACCCTCATCCGCCCGCTTCTTTGAAAAAGCGGGCCTTTTTTTGGGGTTACATATTACGAGAATACTAGCTGAATACGGAAGGGTTATTTTAAATTTCGATTTTGTTTTCCTCATTCACATGCACCCTTCTCACTTCAATTCAACAAGTTTGCAGTTCTTAATTTTAAACTTTTGAGCAGGGCGCATTCCCTTTCCATCTTCATATTGAGAAGACTGAATGAGAAAACCATCTACAAACTCGTAGCTTTTGTCGTCATCACGGCCATCAGATAGCATATATACCGAATTAGTACCGTCAGTTTGATTTGATTTTTTTTCACTCGCTTTGTCAAAAAGCTTCAATCTCATTCCGTTAACAATGCTTGCAAAACAATCATTTGAATTCATTACAGAAATTGTAGAATACCCGCTAGTACTGAAAACATGCTTAGGATATTCCTTTAACAGTAAATATACTTCTGTTACATTTTCCGCGTGAAATTCTTCTTTTGCGTTTCTGTGAACTTCTATCACCCCATCTTCCAAAGAAATTCGTACATTAAAAGAAAAATTGTAAGGACTCTTTACTGTGTATTCACCTGGAGCTACCTTCTTCATCGTCTCACCGGGATACAATTTCTTAACAAATAAAGCCATGTATTCCTTTTCAGTTAAAGGGGAATGGTCATACAACATTAGAAATTTTCCATACACCCAACCAGAAAGACCGCTTTTACTTTTGATCTTGTACCAGTATTCACTGTCGTTTTGAATATCTTCTTTCGCAGGAGAAACCGATTCGATTTTTACCACTTCGCTTTTTTTGAGCATCTCGATTTTGTCCGACGCAAGCTTTCCCTCCGAGCGAACATTCACCGAATTACCACGAACATATCCATACAACCCTGTCTCAGAAAAATTCGAAGGAGAAGAAGCCGAATCCTTTTGAATCGGGGCAGTCCCTCCACAATTCAAAGCAACAAGTAAGAAGATTAAACTAATTCTTAGTTCTAAATTCCTCATTTTGAATCTCAATCCCTCAGTTGTCAGGGCCAGGATCAGACTCTTGGCTCATCTCTTCTCTTGTATAGGAAGTACAATCGTCCAATGCCGAATTGAATTGCTTAGTTACACTTGTATATTGCTTCGTATCGTCATTTGAAGGTTTACTATTTTGTAAACTAAGCATTAATATCATATAAGGCCCTTTACCTTTCCAAATTTCATAATCGTATAAGAAAGCTTCATTTCCATGATACTCAATCTTGTGTTTTCCCTCTTCTACCTTGGACCACTTCATTGAAATGTCTTTGATTTCTTTCAAACCGACAAATCTCACAACGGCAGCATCCGGCTTTTGAATTTCTAAACAAATTCCACCGTAATCGAGCGAAAGATCTCCTTTAGTAAGATCTTTGAAAATGCGCCCTTCATGAACGCTGTATACCCCCTCCATTTCAAACGAAACTTCGGGCTCTTTTTGTCCTGACTTGCATTCTTTGCAAGAAATCAAAAAACCTAATATTAACAAACAATAAATAATCTTCTTCATTTTATCCCCTTCGGTTTGATATACGTAATTTTACGAATCTGTTTAAAGTAATCTTCTGTTAAAGGCTTTTCATGATAAACACTATTGTTATTGTGATCCATCATCATAAATTTACCTTTGGATTCATCCCAAGCAACAATAAAATAATGTTGTCCACCTTGGTCATAAGTTCCATTGATTTTACCTTTTGAATATTCCGTTTTGTCTATCCAAACCTTAAACGTTTTGATTCCCTGATCCTTCAAAGTCTTCATCGTATCAGAATAGTTCATCGGCTGCCAAACTTTATCATTCCAAGCGTCTTTTTCATTTACCTTATTACTGATATAATCAACCTCATATCCAGCTAACAAACCGTCTCCGGTTGCTTCTATCTTTCCATAAAATACACCTGCACCACCGGCCTGCGTCGTTGAGAAAGAAAGATTTCCTTTCTTCACTTGTTCACGATACCATACGTCAAACGGACGTTTCTCCAAATTGTTTGACTTTAGCATCGCGTAATCGCTCCAAGCGTAACAAATTCCACTTGCGATCCCTTTCGTTGTATCAATCGTATTATTCTTGTCGTTAAACCATTTCTTTGATTCCTCAAACGTCGCTTTCCGACTTTCGAAATAAGAAATCTGTGAATCCGCTTTCTTCAACAAAGACCCCGTATCAACAATCTGGTCCTTAATTGCCGATAAAGATTGTTTTCTATTTTCTAAATCGGTTACTTTTTGCGTTAACACATTCGGATCTGCATTCTTATCTTTCTTCAGCTTCGAAATCTCCGATGACAAAGAAGTGATTGATTCCGAAATTCCTTTCTCTTTCGATTTGAGCAAAGTTTGCAGATCATCTAAGGTCTGCTTGTTCTTCACTGCGGAATTTAATTCCTCTTGATAGTAATACGTCCCTTCTTTCAACTCTTGACGCATCATATCTACCGTATCGTGAAGTTTACCAGTCAACCCGGCCTTTCCCTCTTTCATCGTGGTATAGTTATTCGATTTGTTCTGATTTGAACTATTGTATTCCGTTAATTCAGATATTCCATCAAAACCTACGTATTCAGGATCTTGTTTCGAATATTTAATATCGAAATTCCCGTTCTTGTCATACACCATTTCCGAATCAAACTTTTTACGGAACGCGTCCTTTTGATTTTCAATCATGATCTTAGCTTCATTCTTGGCAGTTCGTAATCCTTGATTGATCTTCTTGTCGAATTCAGTCTGATTTGGAAAAGAACTTTCTGTCATACCACCAGCGGCTTTTTGAAGTAGATTCGAGACTATATTGCTCGCTTCACCTACATCCTTTGATCCGCTATAAATCTTGTTTAGATTGGTAAGCAATTTTGCCCGATCATCCGCTTCAAGTTCGTTGACCAGCTTGTTCTCACGAACATAGGACTCTATCTTAAGTTTTTTCAATTCGTCCAAAAGTTTAGTTCTGTCTTTTACTGGAGCATTAAACAACTTTTCTCTCAACTCGCTCGCTTTTGCTTTATCCTCATTGTTAAAGTGTTTATCAGAAGCGAGGTCGTTTGTAAAAGTATGTATAGCCTTCTGCATCTGCGTTAATTCTATTTCCTTTTTTGGAAGTAGTATTTTCTCTTTGAATTTTCTTTCGTTTCCGTTCGCTTCGAATACTACTACCTTTTCCTCTTTTTTACCAAAACCAAATTGATCAGTCCAACTTAGTTTTTGTTCGATATGATTGTCGTGTGTTATCCGAATCTCTTCTTTAACTCCTCGACTGTATTCCCGAGTATAACTTACTGCTCCGGTTCTCTCATTTATTTGTTTTTTGTATGTATTGTTATTCCAAGATATTTCCCTTGTACCTTGTCCTTCCCCTCTACGAAGATTTTCTGCTACCGTATGATCCAACGTTTTGGTTTCAGACGGAATACGAAGTGATGGCTTTTGATCTCCTACAGCATTTTGCGTCAACTTCGTTGGTTGTAAGAACACTTCTTCTCCTCTCGTATTGAAGTATTTTGTTTTCTCTCCGCTCAAAGTGTCTGCCATAAACTCACCTAACTGGCCTTTCCACTTGATCTTTTGTTCTATCAAACCGTCTTTCGTAATCCGAATATATTCTTTTGTTCCCTTCTCGTCGTAGTCTCTTACAAATACAGCGACTCCGTCTCCTTCTCCATTAACTTTCTTGTAAGTCTTGTCACCCCATTTGATTTCTGCTTTCTCGCCCATCTTCTTGTGATCTGCATAGGCTTTCTTTACTTCAGCTTCAGAAAGGAATTTATCTTTCTGATCTACAATATAGTTGTGAACTACATAACCTTTACCGGTCTCACTTCCACCCACAATGTAAGTATGATTGTCTTCTACTTCTAAGTTGTAAACTTTAGTGGATTCTGTGTTGTAATAATAGATTCCTGTTACAGTTCCCCAACTTCCGTCGGATCTTAATACTTGATCTCTTAAACGTAGGTCCTCTACCTTCACCCATTCAGAGGACAGAGGGCTGAGGACAGAAGACTGAACCTCGCTTGAATCTGCATCTCGTTTTTCTAATACAGTTCCACCTGGATTCATTACATGTTCATGAGTTGTAAAACTTCTTTCTACTCCTCTCAAATCAAACGGTTGAACTTCTTGTGTATTCTGCGTCTTACGTCTAAAAGGGTGGTTCCATGTCGTATGGATTTCTTCTTCGCCATCTAACTCTAGAAAAAAGAGCTGTGGAACCTCATGTACGAAAGTCTCTGTTACTCTCTTGTTCTCAAAAGTATTTGTATTCTCGTTCCAAGAACGTATTACATCGCCGATTTTTACGTCTTCAATCGCCTTGAAACCCGAATCCATCCGAATACTTGTTCCGGCAACAAAACAGGTGTCTAAGTGAAAAACTCCCTGTTCATCAACCATCTTACTACCGTCGTTTGCAAATCCAAAACTCTGAGCTACGTCTCCAACCAAACCAGTTACAAACTTACCAAATGTCGTTGTCGCACTCTTTCCGTCGTTAAATCTTACCTCTATTCCACTTCTCTCTCCGGCCCTACTTACTTCGTCCTTCCACTTCTGTAAACCTTCTGGAGTCTTTGACCTTGCCTCTTTGTAAGCATTCCACTTCTCTAATAACTTCTCTGGGTTGGCCTTCTCCATATCGATGTTACCATGTTCATCTTTCGGTAGTGCTTTGTCTATCTCTGCATCTGTAAACAATGGTTTGTCCATATTAGTACCTAAACCCAGTTCATTGCGCAAGATTTCCATCTGACCCTTTTGATGATTATACGCCGCACTCTCTGCTGCTCGACCCTGGTTAAACTCGTTCTGAAAATTGTAATTCAATGATAGTGGCTGGAAGCCATGTGTGTTCGTATCATACGTCAGCGTTCCGATCGTCGCTCCTCGAACCCCTTGGACGCTTAAGCCGATCAATCCATCATTACCAAAATCTAATGTCGCTCCGCCACCTCGTAACGCTTGCGGTACCAGTGTATTGCTATCGTTGTTGTAGGACACCGATATACCTGCATGGCCATTCTTACTCGCTGAGATCCCTATGTTCGCATTCGCCCACTTCTTGTCCCCTATCTCGTCAAAGTCATAGCTCGCGCTTGCTGTGTAATCTCCACTCTTAAAGTTGTAGTCTAAACCAAGTCCAAGTTTGTTCGTAAAATTTGTATTTATGTTCATTCCCAAACCGGCGTCAGCGTTGTAACTCATTCCTAAACTTAAGTTACTCATCTTCATCGCAGCGGCAAATGCTTTCATCGCTTCACCTAACGGTAATGATTTGGCTCCTGCAATGTTTGCACTAAAACCGCCTCCCCAACCGCCTTTTACTTCATGTTGGCCAGTTAACAAGTTTGCGTTCTGGTGTTTTGTATAACTTACGTAGCCTGTTATCGGGGTTCTGACTCCCAGCGTTGCGGTCGAAATCAGTCCGTTTATAAGCGCTGCTGCTGCCGCCGCTACTTGGACTATCATTTGCGCGTCTTTGAGTCTTTGTTCTCTCGCCGCTTTCTTCGCTTCTTTCTGGTCTATATGATTTTTTAATAATAAACCTAAGTTATGCGCTGCTTCTTTGTCTCCAGGTAGTAACGTCTCTCCAATCATATCAAACAACTGGTTACGCATCTCCGTTTCTATATGCGCTTTGTTAATGATACCTTGTTGTGCTCTAGCTTTGACGTCGGTTGACGTCATATCATTGTAAAAACTATTACCTTGTTGATACATCGAGTGACGAAAGCTATCACTCTTCGGAGAAATAAAATGCCCTATATCTCCTACCGTTGTGGTTACTCCTTTTACGGCTTTAGCAAGTAGTGTCGTAATCGCTCCGTTAAATATCGTATTATCTACCCAGGTTACAACCGGTATCGCTCCCTTACCGCCCCAAAAACCGTTTCTATGATGCAGCTCACTCTCTGCTTGTTTGCGAGACACAAACTCAGTCGTCATCTTCACCCAATTTTCCGTAACCGCCGGATCCAGATGCAGATCGTCTCCGACCGCTTTCACGATCGCTCCGTAAGCAGCCACGTCGTTGGCGGCGGCTTGTCTGATAATTTCCTTCCCTTCTCTATGTTTTAATATATCAATCCTTTGTTGTACACCTTTATCGTAGGTATGTTCGTAGTCATGGCTCGTGAGCCCTGCTTCTTTAGATATGTGTGCCAATCCTTTCAGCACAATTCCGCCCACTATTTCAGCAACCAGAGTTTCGATTCCGTTCAAAACTCCACGAACTACACTCCCAACCGCATTCAAAGAATACGCTCCGGATCGCATCCCCAATTCTTCTTTAACCGACTGCATTCTCAAATGGCTAACCACCGCTTGACCGATCGCAGCTGAGGCCTCCGGTGGTAACCCGTTTGCTTTTCCAATTTCTTGAATTCCAAAAGCATACGTTTGATATTTAAAGTCTTTCCAGTCTTGAATGGCGCGTAACTTTTCAGCGTTCGGACCTACATTAATCGATTCGAATAGATCACCGACGCTTAAGAATTTAAGATCGGACCTGTTAAGAGCTTCCGCCATTTCATGGATCGCATGGTTAATTCCTAAGTTTTGAACCGCAAAGGAACTTTTTTCATGTCGTGCTATTTCTCGTGTCATAAGAGCGCCGGACAAAAACGACGCCACTTCCGGAGAAAAATCAAACGTGTTTACAAGCGCCGTTGCCATTACGTCTTGCACCGCTTGTTGTGCTTGTTTTGTCACCCAAGAACTGGTCGACATTCCGCCGTATAACACCGCCTGTGCGTAATCTACGATCAAGTTCGCAATTTTTACTTTGTTGCTCACGTCTTGTGACGCTATCGAAGCGTTCATATCGTTCAGGTTTTGCGCCGTGGTCACTTCGTGGAACAAGTCCGCAGTATGTTTGTTAGACGATAAATACGTATTTACATTTTGGAATGTTGTATTGACTAAATCTCCGATCCCGTTGTCTCTTCCGTCAAAAATGTCACCTAACCTGGACGCACCTCTTCCTAACAAAAGTGCTTTTGGATTTGGTGGTGCAATTGTAATTACCCTATCGTCTTCGTTATAACAGTACGAACTTGATTGTGCAAAATCCGCACCACACTGAGTTGTGGTGCCGTTATAAATTTTTCTGTGTGCGGTAATTTTTCCGTCGGTGCTAATTGCAACACTATCATATTTGTTTTCTATGTATTGATTACAGTTGCCGTTCATTAAATTTTTTCCGCAGCCTTCGTCGCTTTGGATCCAATCCCCAACGGTCATTTGTTTTTCTACTCCGTCCTCGTCTTTAAACATACGGATATTTCCGCTTTCGTCTAACACGTATGTGGTGCTTATCTCTTCCCCGGAATACTTGTCCCTGGTTTTAATGGTTTTAGTTTTGAGTCCGTGCGCTTCCATCAGATCTTGTTGACCGTTTTGGGTAAACTGCTTCTCATTCCGCATAGACTCGGCTACTCCCTGCATGTAGCCTAAAATGTTGTCCATCAAAGCGTTGTTAGTTGAGGACAACAAAGTCAAATTCGAAACTCCCGTAATCGCCCTGCTCATACTCGATCCGAACGAATTCAACAATGAAAAATTAGGAATTCCTCTATCTGCGTTTCTATCTAAGTTATTTAGAATATTAGAAAATCCATCGCCATACTGCATCGTGTCCGTCGAATTGGATATATTCGATTGTAACTGTCCTTTGTTCAAACCCGCCAAAATCTGCTGAGTCAACTGTCCGTAGTTACCTTGCCCTTGACCGTTTTTCAAAGCGTTGGAAGCGGCGTCAAAAGCGCTTTGAGCCTGTTGTTGTAATTGACCCATCTGCGCCAACCAACTCGATTCTTGATTTTGTATATCCTGAACTCCTGAATTGTATGCGTTTTGTGCATCCGTTATGGCGGTCTGCATTTGTGTTTGCCAGTTCGCATACTGAGCGTTATACGAAGCTACCTGAGCCGTCCAGTTCGTAACCGAAGGCATAACGTTTGTCATCCAGTCATGTTCAAAACTTTGTAATTGTAACACTAAGTCTTGATAAGTGGATACGTTCGCATACGCGTTGTTATTCGTTACCGTAAAAGATAATTCTATCCAAGCATAGTCTTGATAGTGTTCAATATCCACTAAAAACGGAACACCCGCCCAAACTCCCAATTCTCTGGCTATATAACGGTTAAAATCATAACCTCTTTCAGAAAACGTCGCATTCGCTCCGTAAATTCCCGGGTCCGGTGCAAAAATATTTCCAGAATAACATCCTATTGGATCCGGACAATATTGGTTCGGTCCTCCGTTTGGATGTGGACCCGCAGCGGTGGGATCTGTGGGATCCTCGTTTAAAAACGCTCTTAAGTCCGCATGAGAAATTCCACTGATCGTCATTCCTGGACCTAATCCACCTAGTCCGGAAAGCCCCGACCCTGCTCCAGTTAAATTACTTTCATACGCATTCATAATCCAGTTTGCAAACTCAACCTGAGAAATCTGACCAGTAATGTATTGTATGATCTTTTTACCCAGCCCTCCTTCTCCTTCTGTTGTGGATGGATCAAAAAGTTCTGAGATGGTCATTGCCGCCGTAGTCTGACTAACATTCGCGCTAAAATGATTAAAACTTGAAGGTCCCCACTGATAACTCAGAGCACTATTGTCGTAACTACCAACTCCTTGACCGTATGTATAAGAAGAACTTCCGCTACCATTCTGATAGTTGATCGCGCTTTGTAACGCACCTTGAGTTGCTAACAACTCATTGTGTAAAAAGTTACTCATCATGCTAGACGCATACATAAAACTCGCTTCCATATCTTGCACCTGGCAAGAATGTCCAGCCTGACAAGTCACACAACGTGTATCCCCCACAGTACAACTATTTGCAAAATAAGAACCGGTCATAGCCGCCGGGTTAGTATTATCAACCACTGCACTGTAACAAGTATGACCGGCAGCACAAGTTGTCCCCGCTACAAAACCACCACTCGTGGCGTCATACAAACCCTTTACACAACTCGTTCCTGTATTCATACAGTTAGAATTGTAGCTGATCATCGTGCCAGTAGTATAATCAAAAATAGCAGGCATAATAAAACCGTCCTGCATCGCATTCACAACGTTATTGATCACGCTCTGAAACGCTCTACCGTCAGAGTTTAAACCGGTTCTAACCGTTAAGCTTTCTCTTTGACTTCCGTCGCAGATATGTCCCGCAGGACAACTCGCTTGAACATAACTGCTAGTATTATTATCATATAATATGTTGGCGCAAACGTGACCTACCGGACAATTTCCAGCGGTATAAAACTGGCTCGTAACCGAATCGTATTGATAGGTAACACAAACGTGACCACCAGGACAACTTCCTTGAGCGTAACTACCTGTACTATTATCATAGACAACGCTCATCGTGTTCCAAAATAAACCGTTCGAGTTTAAATAAGACTGGTATCCTTCTAAACTAGACAAGATCTGATCTTTAATTCCAGCTTGAGATTGTTGTATCTGAGCCAAATGAGCCTGATACTGAAGCTCCGTCTGATTGATTTGATTGATTAAGTTCTGGTATTTTTCTGTCAGTCCAGCAAGAGCTTGTTGATAAGTTTGTAAACCGCTTTGTAAGTTATTTTGAAAGTCGTTCCACCACTGACCTTCTAAACCTTCTAAGGTTTGTTGACCGTTATTTAAAACCGCCTGGCTCAAAGAACCGTTCGTATTTAAGTTCAGTCCATTACCGCTTACAAAAGAATCCCATTGACTCTGAAACTGTGAAGTCGAGTTCTGAACCGCACTGGAGTTCGCTCCATATTTCTGAGACAAATACTGACTTCTTTCTTGTAAGATCTCCGCTTCAACCGCCGTCTGCCATACGATCAGTTGTTCCGACGCCTTACTTTGTAAAGAGTTATAAACGAAAATTTGATATTCTTGAACAGAAGCGTAGTGATCACTTGTAGTAACCGAGTTCACCATCATAGTGATCTGAGCTTGCACCTGTGCTTCCCACTGAGTTTGTAAAATACTCACACCCTGAAACACAAACGCGTCCCAATTTCCTACCGTCTGCATTCCATTGGCGACATTAAAAGTCTGGTCCATGGACGTAGCGTTAAAAACAGGAGTGTTTAAATTAGGAACCACCACCGGCGGGGCGTATAACGGACTAAAAACCGAAAAAAGAAGACTAAAAACCAAAGTCCTAAAACTGTAACTTTTTTCTATTATATATCTTTTTTCTAATTTAGTTTCCATTGTATTACCACCACCCTTCGCAAACTTAATTCCGTTTCTCTAATTCAAATTCACTTACAAAAAATATACATTCAAAATTAATAATATATATCAAAACACTACTGTTCTCCAAAGGAAAGCCCAGCGGCTTCGCCGCTTCCGTCTTCTGTCCTCTGCTATTCCACACATTCGGGACTATTGATACACGAGCTTAAAGAAGTGTAACACAAGTTAGATACTCCGCAACTATAGGGCGCCGCAAAAGTACATCCGTCAACGGTCCCCGCGTAATAACATTTACTTTCTCCGTTTCCGATACTGATAAAAATCGAAGTAGAACTACTACCGCCCGCGGTAGTAGTTGCAGTAACCGTATAATTCCCGCTGTTAGTGGAAACCGGGTATCCTGAAATATTTCCAGTCGAAGAATCCCAAAAAAGACCCGCAGGTAAAGTTGGCGTAATCGTAAACGAAGTGATCGGACTTCCTGACAGTGGACTTGGATTACTTGGAATGATCGAAGTCGAAAACCGATTCAGGCCGGGCATAGGCTGAGTGTATCCGGTCACAGGAGTAAAATACCCAAATACTACGTTTCTAGTCGCGAGCGTAAAAGTGGTTTGTCTTGAACCGGCAGAGTTGGTGGCCGTTACGGTATACGTCGTCGCCGGATCCGAAACCGATGTAGGTGTTCCGGATATAACTCCCGTGCTTGTGTTAAAACTAAGCCCCGCTGGAAGAGCCGGACTAATAGACCAAGAACTAATCTGATTTGGAATATTCGGAGTATAACTTGGGTTCATGGAAGCAATCGGTGAGTTAGTTGGAAATGTGCACTGACTACTACAAGACGGATAAGACAAAGCCGTGATTTGTCCAATGGCAACTTGCAAAGAAAACGAAACCGAATCGGAAGCGTTCACATTTGTGGCCGTTATAGTATAATTCGTAGAACCAGTTACCGTTGTCGGAGTTCCAAAAATAGTTCCGTTGTTAGTGTTAAAATTCAATCCCGCTGGAAGTGTCGCAGGAGAAATGGAATACGTGATCGTTCCACTTCCAAATCCGTTTACTGTAGGCAAATAGGTAATCCCGACACCCAAAGACAAAATGTTATTCCCAGGTTGAAGGAAACTGTAGGTCAAAGTAGGATCATAGTTTGTCGAAAAGGAAATTTTGGCGGTTGTGCTCTGATCTTGATAAAGTTTTCTATCCTTATTATTGCGAATACTGTAATTTAAAGAAATTGTATATTCTGAACTTGAAACCGCTACCGTAGGAGTTCCGGTAATCCATCCAGTAAAAGAATCAAAAAAAACACCCGCCGGAAGGTTAGGAGAAATCGAAAAGGACTTAAATTCCAAAGAGGTATTTGGGTCTTGGGTTATAGCTGGGGTTAAAAACATATTACTGACCAATACTGGATAAGATCGATTGAGGATGGAACCTCCCGTATCCGAATATTGAAACGTAACGGTCGGCGCATTTGTGTCCGTACTGTTTCCAAGAGATGCAGGCGGGCGGCTCGTGCCGATGAGCGCTATCAATAAGTCTTCTCCTCCCTTCTCTTGGTTATCACAATTAAAAACTACAAAACTAAATACAACCCAACATACGATCCGTAAAAACTTAAAATTCGATTGAACCGGTTTACGATTCCAAATTAACAACAAACATAAGTTAAAAAATACTTTTCCAATTCTTTTCATTTACTTTTACAATTCCCTAAAATTCAAATCACCTAAAGCGATCCCAGCTCCAACGCTCTACACACATAATCAAATAAAATTATATAATCTTTTTAAAATGTTATTGGCACAAACCACATTCCAAAACCTTATAATGCGCCCTAAAATAACATTCAAAATTCTTAATACAAATTAAATCCACCTTCGCCCTTCATATGCAACGAGTTCGTCTTCCGTCAGCCTCTTCCTCTTTTGCAAGCCTTGAGAGCTTTTTCATCAACCACCTTCGATTCCAAATCAAAGATCGTGAATTTCTTGTACATAAATGTTTCACCGGTTTTTAACGTCAGGACATACGTATCGTTTCCGCATTCCGTTAAATCTTCGATTTTTTCGAAGTTGTCTTTCTCTGTATCTAAGATCGGAGAGTGTTTTCTCACAAACGCGACTTCACCTTTTGGAAGTTGCGCTCCAAAGAAATACCTGAAACCACCAAATACGTTTTTAGGTTGTTTTATGATTTGAAGAATCAAGGATTTACTCGGATTCAGTTTTTCGTATTCAATACTTTCGCTCAGTTTTGTACTTTGAAAAAGAAAATAGCCCAATACACAAGCAATCGCCGTTACAATGATGTTTAAGATTAAAAGAAATATTTTCATGATTTGTTTGCGATCCTATTCTAAATGATTCCAATTTATTTGTGATCTTATTATACTTATAAATTCACAAATTCATAAATTCATAAATTCAAAAAGAAAACCAAAAACAACGTCTTCGTCTACTCAAATTTTTCAGGACTTATAAAAAAAGAAACGGAAGACCCGATCATTTTTGCAGAGATTCATTTTACACAGCAAGAACCTGTCTCAGCTTTTGGGACAGATTCTTATAAAACAAAAATTCTTTTTAAATAACGCGAGTTCGGTTTTAAGCAATTCCAACCCGCTTAGATTTTTAATAAAATACTCCGATCTATCTTTGGACGCTCTTATTTTATGAGTATGATAGAGATCCATAGAAACTCGGAGAACAATTTTGTTATATTAATATTAATTGCTTAATCGTTCTATAAACTGATCCCTCTTTTCCTTTTTCAGCTCCAAAATCTAAAATCGACAAACAGAAATCTATTATATTCTAATACTTTAAAATAAAAAACCGTGTTTGCCATATTTCGACTCGATCTATTCAATCAAGGTCCAGCAACACATCGCACATAATAACCCCAGTCCTTGGTAGAAGTCACGTATGCACTACCGTATAAAAAGTTTACGGTCCAAGCGTTCGCATAATTCGTATTAGTTGTAGTAGAAGACCAATAATAATCTCCTCCAGCAATCAATACACTTGTATCCATTGCAGGATTTAATTGCGATCTATCCACTATACTCTTTAATTCGTTGATATTCGGAAGTCTCCATGTTTTACCTGCTGGCAAAACCGGTGGTTTTTTCGTCAAGGACCCATTACAATATCTCAATGCATCTCCCCAATGGTGCTGATCCGCATTACCAGACAAATTTCCACTAGACATCCCACAAGTCGATCTACCAGAACCGTTATGCGAACCTAATCCAGCAGCACAAATCTGCCAAATCAGCCCCGTTCTTTTATCTAAAACGGTTCCGTCCGTTTTATCTTCAAATCGAGTAGGAGGAGCATCCGCTTGAATTTGTACGGTCAATATCCACATAAAACAAAACACGGAAACATATAACTTTCTAATTTTCATTTTCATTTCTCCTATTCAGAGGACAGAGAATAAACGATAAAGTACACATAACGGGCGAGCTCATCTGTGTTAGCCCCGCAAAAAAGACAGGAAATTCATCATCATATCTTACATTCTTAGAACACATTTTACAATCACCTCCACGCATCGGCCCAAATCACATTCTAAATTTATAATGCATTTACATCAAAAAAAGTCGTAAACTTATTATTACATATTTTTTATTGAATATATAATTTTTATTATATCCTATTTTTTTACCCTTGAAAAATAATTTCAAAATCTAACTCCTCATCCAGAAACCAAAAAAAATTCGTATATCGATATTTTATGATATACCATAAAATTCTCGTTTTTCAACATTAGAGAAGATTATATACAAAATTTTTGATGTATCTTAAACTCCTACCTTACGTAAATAAAACTCAGCGGCTTTATTGCTTACTGATCTTCAGTCTCGACTTCGTCGATAATCAACGGCAACACTCTGCCACCTCTTAACGATTTTGTTCTCCACGGGCCGCTCTACATTTCTGAATCACGGCGCGCTAGGGATACTTCCAGAAACACAACGAACCCGTTTTCCATTCCCTAACGGCGCAAAATATACGTTTTGTTTGCAAAAATCCACGTACCAGGCATTGCTCAAGTTTGAAGTAAAAAACGAAGAACTCCAATAATCCAACTCCACCCCTACGCCAGAACATTCCCACGAAAACGGAATCGAATGAGCTCCTTGGTATGCCAATACGGTTTCTAATTCTTCTGCGGAAGGAAGTCTCCAATCCGTTCTATTTGCATGACCTCTAGTTGTCCCTCCCGCAACAGGGATCGTATTCAAATTATAACAGTATTGTAACGCGTCATAAAAATTGTAATAACCACTCGGAACATTGTTGTGCCAAACCAGAGTTGTGTTATCATCTTTGGTAGCGGTCTCAGTCGGATAACTCGAGTTAGTCGCATTGGAAGTATTTCTATATAAACCAAGTTGAAAAAAGCCGTCCTGTCCTTGTCTCGGATCTCCCCAAATACTGCCCGTGCTACCCAAACAATTTACCCAATCTGTCGCACCGGCCAAAGAGAAACAATAATTCTGTCCCGTTTTAAACACCGAACTTTTATACGTTACAGGCACAGTAGAAAAGTAAGAACCTGTCATAAATACACCCGCCACTTGTCCCGACACGTCGTTACTCTGTGCTGAATTATCCGAAACGTCTTTCACTGAATTCTTATCGAGCTGCCAACGTAAATAAGCGTTTTCCGGAAAACGAACCCAAGGTAAGGTCACAGTCAATACGTTATGCGCTTCTCCCGGACCAGAATTCCAAGCATAATTCGGTTTATACGAAGCATTAAAAGGAAACGTAACCCAAGAACTACCGTTAAAGTATTGAAGAGTAAATACAGGTGTAGTGTTCTTCATTGGCTCGCTAAAAGTGATAACGATCTTACTCGGATCCGGTTTTATGTTATGGCTGTTAATCGAAGGTGTAACCTTTGCAACTTGCGGATCTTGAGAATCTTTCCAAACGTTCACTTCTCTACTTGCATATTGAGGTCCATAACTGGCTGCTGCATTGGCTACACAGATCAAAAGTTTACTTTGACCCAAAGAGAAGTTCAAATTATTGACTTGAGAAACAATAGCGATCGGATTCGCCGCCCCTAAATTTCCGCTCACATTCGAATTGGAACCGAATAGAGTAATTCCGTTATTACAACTGCAATCACCTTCTGTAGAATAAAGATTTCCAGCGGTATCCTTATATTTGCCAGTAGGACAATTGTCAACATTCGAACTATCACACAGAACGCAAGGACCCTTAGGACAGGAAGAAGCGCCGGGATTACAAGCAGGTTCACTGGAACGTTTCAAGAAGTAATTAACCTTATTACCGCTTACTTCCCAAGAAATCTGAGGAGAAATTACATCGTCTATCATCATATAACCGGAATAAGGCGCCGGTATTGTGCTCAATATGTTGATTGTAGGTAAAGTGGTATCTATGGAATAAGTGGAAGATTGAACCGCGCTTAGATTCCCCGCCTTATCTCTTGCCAAATACCTATACGTACGATTCAAGATTCCATTTGCTAAAAGGATCGGACTTGAATACGTAGATCCGGTAAGTACCGTTCCCGTGCTACCAGAAACCGTTGGATTGGTTCCATCGATTGTATAAGCGACAACACTACAAGCAGCGCCACTATTATCATTACACTGCAGAGCAAGGTTTTGTTCCTTACCATAGTTTCCAGCAGCTGGGTTGGCAGTCACTGTCGGAGGGGTATCATCTCTAACCACTGTTAAACTAGCTTGCCCGGTAAAACCTGCAGTCACGCATACATACAACGGGTTTGTACCTACACTCAAAGAACCTGCGTTGATTATAAACGTATTAGGAGCGTTAGCCGAAACATTACCAGAACTCAAAACAGCTCCGTCATTACAACCGGTTCCATTGGCACGGATCATAAAAGTACCATTCTGATTGCTTTTCCAGACAAAAGACTGGGAATTTACGGCACCACTTACATTACTTACATAAAAATTTCCAGTCACACTTTCCAATGTGACATTCGGAAGGTTATAGTTCACTTCGTAGGTAGTAGAATGTACATTCTCTAAATTTCCTGCTAAATCTCTACATCTATACTGAACTGTATAAATTCCTTGTCCAAAAGAACCGACTGTAAAACTAGCCATAGTAGGATTTTTAACGTAACCTATCAAAGGGGAAAAAGAAGGAATTCTACCATCTGTAGAATAAACTAAATTTCCCGGAGCCAAATTATCCGCACAAGTTACAGTGACATTTTGAGCTCCTCCATAAATACCCGAAGCAGGAAAAATAGAAGAAATCGGAGGATTCAAATCATTTGCAAGTAAGGCCAAAATCGGGTTATCTACTACGCCGTCTCCGTTCTCGTCATAACCTAACCCAGGATAAACGAAAACTTGATTTCCAGTACAATTCGGGCCGGTTTTTAATATCACTGCACCTCCTTCTAAAGCACAAAGATAATAATCCAGCACACCATCCCCGTTCACATCCACACCAATCGGTTGTCCTTGTGCGTTATTTACAAAAATGATTTGAGGAACCCCACTTCCATTTAAAGAAATTCCGGAAGTATTTCCGTTCCCACTAGGATCCACTACAATTCCAATAGCAGAAGAACCGTGGCCTCCATTTAAATCTACGGACTCTCCCGTGGAAAACGAAAGCGTCAATAGAGAGGCGGCCGCATTTGCTGCGTTAGACGAAGCATCACCCGCAGAAGGACCCAAAAGAGTTAAAAGAGCGTTGTAAAGCGCCCCACCCGTGGCGTTGGACTTAGGATTACAAGCAGTTATGAATAATAGCAAAAATAGTACAGTAAATATATTCCTTTGCATCACGTTTTTATAATACATATCAAAATTTCCCATATTCATACTCCTAAAAAAAAGCATTCAAAATTCATGATGTATCTAAATCACCTTACTTTCCACTCAAAGGTAAAAAAGCACACACCCAGACATCACATTTTTATAATACATCCTAATGCACTTAACATCTCACAATCCGTCAGCGGTTCCACAGCTTACTGTCCAACTTAGTTGATCCCCAACGTTTTCCTTTGGCTATTTCGTTTCTTATAGATCGCGTCATTAGATCGTTTATCTCCGGAATCATGGCCCATTTGCAACACAACGTATATACGCAGTATTCGATTTTCCTGTAAAAGGGCTCATCCCACCTGTAGGAAAATAAACAATCCAAGCATTGCTAGGGGACGGAGCATACGAAGACGAAGACCAATAGCCCGCATTTTTAGTATTTGGAAAAAGAACTGGATCAATCGTCACAATAGAACTCGCGGAAGACATATCTATGATACTATTCAATTCTTTAATATTCGGAAGTCTCCAAGACCTACCGGCCAAATTTAAGGAACTACAATAATTAATCGCCACGGACCAGGTAGGTTTAGTCGCGGTTCCCGTATTACAAGTGTTACCCGAAAGACCAGCACTACATTTCTGCCAAACCAAGTTAGACGTGTTGTCCAAAATTGTTTCGTTACCTAGATCGGTAAAGGTTTGAGATTGAGTTCCCGCACCAGAAACACAACGTATATTGTTCGTATTAGAGCGTACGTATACGTCGGAAGCACCGTAGTTAAAGTTCACTCCCCAAGCATAAAAAGGATTCGATTTTCTTAATGTAGAAGACCAAAAATAATTAGCAATAGGATCCGGAAAACCCTGACTTGGAAAAGCAGCGTTACCAGAACTATAACCAAAAACAGCAAGAGTATCCAATTCTCTTTGTGTAGGAAGTCTCCAATTAGTGATTCCCGCAAAACCTGCTCCTGCATTACACTCGTTCAAATAAGAACAACCGTTGACACTCGATGGATAAACCTGATTACTATTATCTTGAAAACTGTAAAAAGGCCAATATTCTAAACGGATCGGTTGATTAGATGAGTTCTTAGGAGAACAACTAGCAGATGGAGTGACAATATCTACGCACGAAGTGACTCCGCTATTCAAAGCGGAAATTTTACCTTCCGAACAAGTTTTCCATTTCAAACCGGAAGTGTTATCTTCTGTAACTGCGTCATTCGCAAATCCAGAATAATATCGAACCGTATAACTTCTAGCCATTCCATATTGGTTCTGGCCGTCTTGGTTACTTCCAGCACAAGGAATTAAATTACCCGAAGTATCCCAACAACTAGTCTGATCCGTTTTAAAAGGTTTAAAGAATTCTTGTCTCTGAGCCGTAAAAAACGTCCCTTGAACGTCATTCAAAGGAGTATTACCCGCAACATCTCGAAGAACATCTTTAGAAAGAGTCCACGTAACCTTTGCGTTTTCTGGAAAACGAATCCAAGACAAATCAATTTGAAGAGTAGTCGCGTTGACCCAGGTATACGTTGCCGTAAAATCAATACAATCCCAACTAACACCGTCAAAGATGGAAATGGTCAAAGGAGGATTTGTAGGAATGGGATAACAAACGTTTTTAATTTTAGAACCGGAAGAAATTCCACCAAACGAAGTATCCATGTTCTTACTAAAAACAATTTGGATTCTACCCGGACTTGGAGTGACAAATACTGGAGTCGCAATATTAAAGTCTGCTGGATTAGTAGAACTAACTGTGGGTCGAATATTGTCTTTTGTAATTGTAAAAGAAGTATTTCCATAAAGAGGATCTAATGCCGCATTAGCAACACAGATCAAAATAGAATTGGCTCCAGAAATAAAGTTAGAATTTAAAATCGTACTCGTAACCGGCACGCCTGCGGTAACGTTACCTGCCACATTTGTACCAGAAAGAATCGTTCCAAAATCACAGTTTGCACCAGAACGAATTGTAAAAACACCATTACGATCACTCACCCAAGTGACCGACTGGTCGCTGGTCGCATTCACAACACGACTAGCAGGAGTAAAACTATTCGTAGTTACAGTAGCAACTTGAGTAGTAATAAAATAAGCGGCGGACTGAACAGGCGACAAATTCCCTGCAAGATCCGCTCCTATAAATTTTAAAGTGACCGCAGAATTTACTGGAATGGAAATCGGATTTTGAAATTCTATTCCATTGAGAATGACCCCACTACTTGCATTGATATTAGGATCCGAGCCGTCCAGGGTATAAGCGATTTTTCCACAACCTAGAGGATTGTTATCCAAACAGGAAAAACTGACAGATTGAGCCTTACCGTAATTTCCACCACCAGGATTAGGAATGATAGAAGGTTGAGATTCGTCTCGAACGATCGCTAACGTTTGATAGCCGGTAAGCGCCGCTCTCGCACATACAAAAATAGTATTGGGTCCTACGTTAAAACTAGTAGCGGAGATACTAAACGAATTTATAATATTCGCAGTAACGTTGCCCGATTGAAGAATCGTTCCACTTTGACAATTATTAGCATTTAAACGAATAGAATAAATACCAGAATAGTTAGAAGACCAATTGAACGAAGCCGTACCAATTGCACCCACCAAAGAACTAACTCCGGAAGAATTTAAATTTGAAATCGTGACCGTAGGAACGTTATGATTGAATTCATACGAATCCGTATGAACACTTTCTACATTACCTGCCAAATCCCTACAACGATACTTAACCGTATAAATACCGTCACTACTACCTAACGTAAATTTTTTAAGTTTCGGATTGGAAATACTACCTTGAATGGGTTCAAAAGAAGGAGTGGAGGAATCAATCGTATAAACGATGTTACCCGGAGCAACCGAGTCGTTACAAGCAATCGTTAATTCAGTGGAAGAACCATAGATTCCAGGGCTCGGACTAATCACTGAATTCGGCGGATTAGAATCGCTGGCAATTTGAGAAAGGATTGGATTGTCCGCGACACCGTCTCCATTTGTATCATATCCTTGCCCAACAATTACGGTTACTGTATTTCCAGTACAACGAGAACCAGTAGTTAAATAATATTCTTTAACGCTTTTATAACAAATATAATAATCCGCAACTCCGTTTCCATCTGTGTCTATGGCAAAGGGAATTCCTTTTTCATCAAATAAAAAGATAATATCTGCAACTCCGTTATTTCTAGTAGAAATACCAAGTGTAGAATCATCACCAGTCGCAGAAACAACTGTTCCGGTATCCCCCCCGCTCAAGCCGTTTAAATGAGACATATCGCCAATTACAAACGGATTTGAAGAAGGATAAAAAATTCCGTTTATATAAGAACCTTGGGTGGCCAGACCTAAATAAGAAAGAAAAGAATAATCAGTACTCTGCGGTTTACAAAAGAACGAAAAGCAGAAAATAAGCAAAAGAAACTGAAACAAAACGAAATAACGTTTCAAAATCATCTTAGTCCCCTTTCCAAATGACAAAATAAGAAGTTCTAAAAACTCAATGCCGATCCCGGCTAACGATTGTTAAACGGCTAAAGAGCCTGAGTGCTGTATTTAAACGCACAAACCTGCTCCAAACCAAAACGAACTACGTAGCAGCAAGATGAACGGATCTAAGTTCGCCAAAAAAGACGTTCGGAACAGACTCTTTGTTAATTACAACCCAAAGTGTATCCGCCCGCTTAGGTGATAGGAAAGACTTCTGAGATAAATTGCAAATAAAAAAATCACATTATTCAAAAAAAATGCTGGAATATGTGTTGCCTCGATATAGATAAGTCAATTAAGAGATAAAAACAAGGAAAAATTATCACATTTCATTTGTAATATAAAAAAACAGAAAGTTTTGCAAAAATCTCGGATTTTGCAAAGAAACGGGACAACCTAAATAAAGGTTTAAAAGAAAAAGCGGAATCGACTTAAAAAGATGAAAAGAAAATATCACACCTTAATTCTAGGTTTAGCGCTCTTAATGTCTTTTTTTTCATCGAAGATCCGATCCGAATCTGTAAAACAACCTCCGATAAAAATAACTTTGGATCAAGCCGTACTCATAGGCTCCAGCAATAGTGTGGTCCTTAAAGTGTTAGAAGCCAAAAAAGAAGTAAGTAAAATGTTGATTACTGAAAAATGGAGAGAGTTTCTTCCTAAATTTGGAATTCAATACTACGGCCTTAGAAATCAAAACGTAAATTCAGCGGATAATATATACAACGATATTCGTTTAACGGTTCAGCAATTGATTTTTGACGGCGGAGAAGCGAATCTCAATTTGGAAATCGCAAAGTTATCCGAACTACTCAACGAACAAGATTTTAAAATCAATCTTTCCAGGCTTCGTCTAGACATCCAAAAAGCGTATTTCAGAGCGTTAGCATTAAAAGGAAAAGTTTTTATTCAAAAAAAAGCTCAGGAAAAAGCCCAAGAAGCACTTCGAAAAGGACAAGTAGAATTAAGACAAGGATTTATCACAAAAGTTCAATTAATGGATTTAGAAAGTAAATTAAAACAAACCGAGTTTAACGTGCAAAAATCTAAAAACGACAGCGATCAAGCCTTGTTAGACTTAAAACAAGTCATGAACTTAGATTATTACGCAGAAATCGAACTGAACGAAAGTATATTCTTTGACTTTATCATCAATGCACCACCTAACACACATAATTTGGATGAACTAATTTCTAAAGCAAAAAACGGTCGGGAAGATTTGAAAAAAATGCAAATCATCGTTAAAAAGTTAAAAAACGAAAAGGAAGTATTAGACAATCAATATATGCCCAAAGTTTACGTAGGCGCCTACGCTGGAAGAAACGGAAATAACAACCAATTTACACACGATAGTTACGGGGTTAATTTCAATCTAGTGATGCCATTGGGTAGCAGCGTGGTTCAGTCCAACGGAAACACTGGGGTTCAAAAAGACGGAAACGGGATTCAGACCTATCCCGGATTTGGAAATCAAACCGTGGGTCCCGGAACAAACAGTTATAACTCCACCTCCGTTCGATTATTTGACAATTTAAGTCAATCTAGAAAAGCGATGGAAGGTGAGATACAACTTGCCGAAGCATTATTAAATTATCGTAATATGGAAAACCAAGTTGGATTCGAAATTAAAAAAAGTGTAGATAAGCTCAATCAATCCTGGGAACTCATCAACATCGCCAATTCAAGAATCAATCTTCAGGTAGAATCCGGAAGAGCAATGGCCGCAAAGGTAGCATACGGTCATGCGAAAAAAGAAGATCAGATCAATTCCGAATTAGAAATGATCAAATCCCAAGAAGATCTCACGGACGCATTAACTTCCTACGCGATCAACTGTTATGAGTACGCTCAAGTCACAACGGACGAAGGTGGCTTAAGAAAATTGATCCAATACTCCAAAGGTTCGGGGAACTCGATATTATCCAATCTGATTAAAAACCAAGAAACGGGATCTAAGCCCAAAAAATAGGATTAGAAAAAATGACTTACACGTTTAAAAACCATAAGAGAATTTCCATCATCCAATTTTGTATTCGGATTTCGTTTTTTATCTTCGTTGTTCTAAATTTGGACTGTCAAGATACGGGAGAAAAACTTTTAGGACTGGGGGCTTTATGGGGAGATCCACCTCCAGAAGTTATCTTCAGTAGTCCTGTTTCAGGCACTGATAGCCTTCCATCCACACAGAAATTTGACGTTGGGTTTAGTAGAGAAATGAATATGCAAAGTTGTAGGATTGCATTCAGTATGTCTCCGCAAACCACTGGTTTTTTTACGGAACTAAATGGAACCGTTCTTACGTTTGCACCATCTATACCTTTAAATCCAGGAAGTTATACTTATACAGTAACTAAAAACTGTGAAGACAAAGCTGGTATAGATCTCAAAGATCCTTTCAGTGCCTCTATTACTATTGGAAACGCTAGTGCTGCAGGACTGTCGCCTTCCATAAGCGGAATGTTTGTTTATGCTGGAAATGCACCAGTTTGTAATGCTGGAACCGCTACAATGACCGATTTTTTTGCAGGCAACGTGACTACTACCTGTATGGGAAATCCATTAGTAAATCAGATTGTTGTAAACTTTTCTAGACCGATGAACACTACTGCAACGTTAAACGCTCTTTCGATTAGCCCCACGGTATCCGCAAACTACGTTTGGAATTCTCCCAATACTTTAACGATCCAACCAGATTTCGCTTTTAATTCCAACCAGAGATATATAGTCAATTTTGGTACGGGTGCCAAAGATCAAAATGGAATCGCTCTTAGTGGAAATACAGTAGGCACATTTTTTGTAGGGACTGCAAACGCAGGTCCGAACATAAACACGATCACAGTTCCAACCGGCAGTTTAGCAGGATGTCAAGCTGGAATCGGTATTCCTACGGACATTATAGCAACAACTGTAAACAATGGTTGTTTAGGAAATCCGAATACACAATCCATCGTATTTAATTTTAACACTCCTATGAATACAGCGGTGACACAAGCCGCGATCGGCATCTCACCTCCAATTAGCGGAACTTTTGTTTGGTCCGCCGGAAATCAAACCTTGGTATTTACTACGGATTCAAAATTGGAATACGGAACCAGATATACCATTTCGATTGGGACATCCGCCCAAGCCGCCAATCAAACAAACTTTACCACACCGGTATCGGCCAGCTTTATCGCGGGTGGAAATAATCCGAATCCAATTGTACAAGCAATTGGTCTCGTAAGTCAAGTAGGAGCACCTGGTTGTGCTCCATCCTTTCCTGCAATCGGAAGCGCTATTGGTGGAAACTGGACCGCTGCATCTTGTTGGTGGGACAACAGTTTACCGGTTTTACAACCTAGCAGTTATCGTTTCGAAGGTGGGGACGAAGGAAATAACAACGCCGCTTCGTGTAACAACAAAACAACGGACGACTTCCGACTTGTATTTAATAATTATATGAACTTAGGAAGTACAATAGGGTCAGTCTCCTTATCCAGAGAATCTGGAGCTTCTACAGTAATTCGTTTATCTAGTTGGAACTGGAGCGACTGCCAAGCCGTTTATCCTTTTGGATGTAGGGTTTTAGATCTTAGATTTTCGGAAATGGAATCCAGTTGTGGAGGTGTAAACGAATTCGGAAGTTCCGCAGATTTTAATCTCACAAACGCAAAGTTTGACTTTAGCGCCAATAATGGAGCCATTCCTTATCCGGCAATTCCTACATCGCCGAACTATCCAATTTATACAATCCAAGTAAGCGGAGCGGCAACGGACATATTAGGAAGACCTTTGGCACCGTTCAGCTTCTCGGCGGTTAGTCAGTGATAAAACAAAACGGAGAAATCTCAATGAATCGAATAATTTATAAAATTATAATATTAATTTTTACAAATATAATACTAAGCGGCTGCGTGATCTTTGGCAATAAAACTGCTAGAGCCGCAGAAAAAGCGGCAACGGTAAAAGCCAACTATCAAATCGGTTATATAGAAAACCGAGACTTTCGTTTTGATCCGTTCCGTATTAAAAATTTTATAAGTTTATTAAAATTTGAAATTATTAGAAACGGAAACGGTCTTGTAGAAGAAGAATCCGAAACCTCTAAAACAAATCCACCAACTTCTGTTGCTACAAATAATCCTATGTTACAAAATCCGGAAGCCACAACGACACCCCCGTCTACTCCGATTGCCCCTACTACAACTACACCGGAAACTCCCAAACCAACGGCTACTGCTTCAACCGAAGTTAAGGATTCCAAACGAATTTTTATGGAGAATGAAATCAAGAATTTGTCTTCTAAAGTAAATTTCGATTATTATCTACAAGGTTCTTTTGGAATGTCGGATAACGGAAGTATTTTAGATCGAAACTTTACGACTCTGATTTTTCTAGACGTTCACGATAAAACAGGAAAACTAGTAAAATCCGTTTCTTATACTCAAGATTCAAAAAATTTCTCCGACGCAGACGATTTAAAACAGGCAAGCATTAGCCTGGTAGATAAGATAATGAAAAAATCCGAAGAAAAATAAGGTGAATAAATTGGATTCTAAAAGTTTAATATTAAAAACTAGGCTTTCATTTTTTCTTTTACTAACTACATTCTGTTTATTCTTTTCAGATTGTGGACCTTCTGAAAAAGAAATGGAAGTAATGTATCAAAAAGGAATTTCTCTTTTTATAGCTAACAAACGAGACGAAGCCCTCAAGATTTTTAAAGACTTATATAAAGAAAATGAAAATTACAAAGACGTAAAGTTTATGTTAGGTAAACTTTTGTATTATAATCGCAGATTTCAGGAAGCGGAAAAAATTTTTCAGGAAATCTCGGATAAAGACGACACCGATTACAATGCATTAGGTTGGTTAATTAAAACTCAATTTGCCGAAACTCCTCTAAAAAAAGACTTAACCGATAATCTTGAAAAATACTTATCTAAAAATTCAGAAAATATAGAGATTCTATTTATAAGCGCCAAACTTTTAGAAGAAACCGGGAAATCGGATCAGGCAATTATAGCTTATCAAAAGATTATTTCTCAAACTCAACTGATCGCATTCTCTCATACCCAATTGAGAAACATATATTCAATTGCTAAATTAGATAAAAAAGCTGCTTACCATCATCAGAAATTTTTAGATCTTACAGGACAAACAGACGTTTCGGAAAAATAAAAGTGCAATCGAATATCCTACTCATCAAAATCTTTATAAAGAACCAGGCTTCAAACCCAACCAAACGAAGTCTGAATTTTCTAAAGTTGCGGGAACTACCACGTTTTTTAACAATGATAAAAACTGGACAACGGCTTATAGATCGCCCAAGAGACATATTTTGTAGGAACTACCGCATTTTCTTAAAAACTTACCGCACCGCTAAACGATATTTAAGGTTCTGGAACAAACTCAAAATAAATCCTATCTTTCAAAATGATCACCAAACAGCGATTTTATGCAAAAACTTTATCCGGCAAATTGTTATCTTTGAATTTTTAGAAGCCCCTCATTTGAATCCCTGGAGGATAAAAAATTGATCATTAAATTTTTAAAGTCTAAGTTCGGAAAATTTTTTCTGTTATCTATAGCAGCGTATTTTATCATTTCTCTTTTTTTAACTCGCCTCGCGAAAAACTCTCAAAGTAAAATGTTAAAAAATTCGGTTTCTATGTTAACGAAACCACTTTCCTTTTCACTTTCTTCTCCCAATCAATCCGAAGAAATGTTTTCATCAGAAGAAGAATCACAAAATCTAATGTCCGTTTTGGCAATGAACGTAATTAAAGAATCCATTACACCTACGGTAGAAGCCTCAGGAATGATAGACTTTATAGAAAAAGTGGACGTTTATTCTAAAGTATCCGGAAGAATCGAAAAAATTTATTTTAAAGAAGGGGAAGAAATTTCTCAAAATCAAAGACTATTTAAAATGGAAACCTTACCGCTGGAACTTGAATTGCTCAAACAGGAATCTACTCTAGAAAGTTCCAAGTCACAGGTAAAATTAGCCAAAGAAAAATATCTGAAAGCAAAAAACAACGTACTCGCTAAAATTCAGGAATACGAAAAGTCTCTTTCCGTTTTAGAAAAATCAAAACAAGAATACGAAAAAGCAAAAAATTCTTTTGCAGGTATAGAAGAAATCTACAACGCAGGAGGATTTAGCAAGGAAGAATTTGAAAACGCTAAACTAAATTTAAACTCCAGAGAAACCGCCTATCAAATCGCGGAAAAGGACGTGGAAATCAGAAGTATCGGTTTAACAGACAAAGATATATTAAGAAATAATTATAAACTTCCTCAGACAAAAGAGGAACGAACCGCAATACTCGAAGAGATCAATAGCCTAATAGAAAAAGCGGAATGGGAAGTAGCAGAAGGTGTCTATAAATCTCATGAAGCACAAGTAAACTCCACAAAAATGATGCTCAAAGAATCTTTAGTATTTTCACCTCTTACTGGAGTAATTTCAAAACAATTCAAAACCGAAGGAGAAATTCTAAGCGGCTCTGGACCGGGACAACACGTCGTATCCGTAATCAACGTCAAACAAGTATACGCGGTTCTAAACATTCCAGAATCAGAATCTATTAGCTTAAAAAAAGGAATGAAGGTTTCCTTTTTAGCGGACGTTTATAAAGGCCAACAATTTCAAGGTACGGTCCAATTATTAAGTCCTATAGTAGATCAAAAAAGCCACACTGTAGAAATCAAAGCCTTAGTGGACAATAAAAATAAACTTCTAAAACCGGGAATGTTTATCAGAGCAAATATCACCACCGGCCAGGAACAACCTACAATACGAATTCCAAGCAACGCAGTCGTGTTAAACGAAGACGGAACTACAGGAATTGTTTGTGTAGCTCGCAATGGAAAAAGTTATAGAAACGAAGTCAAACTGGGATCTCAGAGTGAAGGTAAAATCGTAATTTCGGAAGGTTTAACGGAAGGTGACGTTGTACTTCTTGAAAGAATATCACAACTCAGGGACGGTATGCCCGTAAACCCTTACTTCGACAAACGATGAAAAGTGTAGTTCGTTTTTGTGTTTCAAAACCAATTACGGTTTTGATGACTTGGTTTGCGATCATAATTTTCGGAATTATTGGATTAAAAAATGCTAAAATAACTTTGCTTCCTGAAATTGTATTTCCTAGAATTTCAGTGATCACAAGTTATCCAAACGCTTCTCCCGAAGAGATAGAAAACCTAATTACCAAACCTCTGACCGATTCCATCGGCACCGTAGGAGGTATAGAAAAAGTAACTTCCGAATCCTTAGAAGGAATTTCGATCATCACGGTTCAGTTTTCTTTTTATAAGTCGGTGGACTTTGCAATGATAGAATTGCGAGAAAAAATCGACCTAATCCGAGATCAGCTTCCTCAAGACGCCAGTAAACCAATCGCAACTAGATTTGATCCTGCACAATCAGCATTTCAAGAAATTATAATATTCCCAAAAAATGAATCGGATTCTAAATCCCTTAAATCCTTTATAGAAGAAAATGTAAAAGTATTTTTAGAAAGAATCGAAGGTATGGCATACGTACAAATTTCAGGAGGATTTGAAAAAGAAGTTAGAGTAGAAATTGATCCGGAAAGAATGACAACCTACGGAGTTTCTATACCAGAAGTCCAAAAGTCAATCGTCTCTGCAAACATCAACGTTCCTGCAGGAAGCCTTCCTGTAGGAAACAAAGACTTATTACTCAGAACCGTAGGAGAATATAAATCCTTAGAAGACATCAAAGAAACGATCATTTCCACTAACAACACTGGTATTCCGATACCGATCGGATCAGTCGCGTCCGTTTACAGATCTTATAGAGAAAGAACCGGTTTGGCCAGATACAATGGAAAAGATTGTATCGTTTTATATCTTTATAAAGAATCGGGTAGAAACTCAGTGGAGTTAGCCGATCGAGTAACCAAAGAATTAGAATCGATTAACACCACTTTTGCGGACAAATTGTCTGCGCAGTTGGTATACGACGAGTCTGTTTTTATACGAGATTCTGTTTGGGGATTGGTTTGGTCTTTGATCTTGGGCGCCCTTTTAGCGTTTCTCATTTTAATGCTACTAATACAAAGTTTTAGAGCCCCTCTAATTTTGTTGATTATCATTCCTGCTTCTTTATTGGCTACATTCCTTCTTTTTTATATATTTCATATTTCCTTAAATATGATGTCTTTAGGAGGATTAGCTTTAGGCATCGGAATGTTATTCGATACGAGCAACGTTGTATTCTCTTCTATAGAACGTAATCTTACAAAAAGAAAATCTGTTTTAGAATCTTCGATTGAAGGAACCTCCGAAGTAGCGGGATCAATTTTATCGGCCACGTTAACCACAATCATCGTATTTTTACCGATTATATTTATAAAAAGTTTTATTGGAATCTTATTTTCCGAAATGGCAATTGCAATTGTCCTTTCCATCTCAATCAGTTTGTTTGCGTCGGTAACGATCATACCAACACTCTATGTACTTTTTGAAAATACAAACTTTGATTCAAAGCTAATCGACCATCCCATTTTTGTAAAATCGGCAAACCTATATCAAACTGCATTAGTAACGTATGAGAAAAAACTAATAGAATATTTAGAACGTCCTAAAAAACTATTTTCTATTTTACTCATAGGGGTATTTTTTTCATCGATCTTTTTATTTATACTTCCACGAGAATTTATGCCAACCGTTGATAACGGAGAATTTACGATCAATATAGAAAACGCTCCTAACAGTACTTTAAACAGTACAACCGGAATTGCAGAAGCGATCGAAAAAATCCTACTTTCCAATAAAGACATCAAAAGCGTAATTTCTAAAATCGGATCCGATAACGACGATTTTATCGCCAAGGTAAACGGAAATTCCGGCACGAACATTGCCAAAATCAGAGTGATACTCGTTTCAAATCCAAAACATACAACGACAGAAATTATAGAAGAAGTCAGAAAAAGAATTTCTTTTACAGAGGATATAAGAATTAACTTTGACGCAAACGGAGATATTATAGGTAAAATTTTAGATCCGAACGGTAGTCGATTGAATTTGGAAATTCATGGAGAAGATCTAAAAACGCTTTCTACGATCGGAAAAAATCTAATCGACAAACTCAAAAAAGAACAAGTAGCGACCGATCTACGAAACTCTCTCGAAACCAAAAAAAACGAATATGTAATCGAATTCGATCCAATTAAAGCAAGCTCGTTAAAACTCACCAACGATTATATCTCTCAATACGTTAAGGTGGCCAGTTATGGTTCGAATATATCAAAAATTAAATATCAAGAAGACGATCTGAACATTCGACTTTTAATCAAAAGAGATAGTATAGATAACTTAAATAAACTTCAAAGTTTAAATATCAAAACACCAACGGGTGAGTTTATAAAACTATCTCAATTGGCAAACATTCAAGAAAACACTTCGAGCAGTTCTATTAAAAGATCCGGAAACTCTAGAATCAACGTAGTTCAAGGTAATTTGAATTCCGGTAAATCAATCGATTCAATCGTTCAAGATATGAAATTACCTCTTGGATATCGTATTAAAATAGGAGGTGAATCTGAAAATATAGAAAAGTCTTTTAAAGAACTATTATTTGCGTTCGCGTTAGCTTCCATTTTAATTTATATGTTACTGAGTAGCCAGTTTCAATCTCTCAAATTATCGGCGATAATGATCTGTACCATACCGCTCATGTTTATCGGTATTTTTCCTGCATTGTTTCTTTTTGGTAAAAGTTTTAATATCAGTGCATTTTTAGGACTTGTATTGCTCCTAGGTGTTGTAGTAGACAACGCTTCTCTTTATTACGAATATTTAATAATCTCATTAAACGAATCCAAAGAAATTTCCAGGGCAATTATAGAAAGCGGCAAAATCGTATTCAGACCCATTCTAATGAATAATTTGACTACAATTTTAGGTTTAATTCCAGTTGCTTTCGAATTCCAAAAAGGAGCGGAATTTCAATCCCCGATGGCGATCGTGGTCATCGTCGGCTTATTATCTTCCTTTGTATTCAGCTTGTTTTTATTACCCATATTATTCTTTTCTATATTAAAAAAACAGAAAATTCAAATTATCAAATAGAACTATTTGTCGTGAACCAGAGCAAACTTCCTTCAAAAATTACAATACAAATGATTGTCGGCGCAATATTATTGTTTGGTGTTATATCTGCGTTTATGCTCAACTATTCATTGTTCCCGGTCGTAAAAAATCCTGCCCTTTCCATCATAGTGGATTACCCAGGAACCGACGCCGAAACGGTAGAAAATACAATCACTATTCCTCTAGAAAATCAAGTCTCCACGATTGGGGGAATTTCGGAAATAAGGTCTACTTCTGAAAAAGGAAAATCACTCATTCGTCTAGATTTTGAAAACGATACAAACATAGACGTCAAAACGTTGGAGATCAAAGAGCGTATCGAAACCATTATCAACACCTTCCCCAAAGAAGTCAGAAAACCAAGGGTGCTAAATTTTGATCCAAATGAAATGCCCATTGCAGTCATCTCTTTAAACGCAACCGATCCGAGGTCATTAGGAGAATTAAGAGCCTTTGCAGATTCGATTGTAAAAAAAGACATCGAAGGAATCAACGGAGTCAGTAAAGTGACCGTTTCTGGCGGCAAAATTAAAGAAATTTTAATTTCTTTTGATATTAGAAAATTAAATTCTTATAATATTCGTCTTGCAGACATCAACGAGGCCATTTACTTTAACAACCGCACATCCACAATCGCGTCCATAGAAGAAAAAGGGGGATTATATCAAGTAAGACTCAGAGGAAAATTTTCTAAACTAGACGATTTGGTCGACCTTCCTATAGCCAGTCCAGAAATCGGAAAGAGTATAACCCTAGGCAACGTAGCCAATATACAAAATTCCTACAGAGACGAAGACAATACGTATCGAGTAAATGGAAATCAGAATATAGGAATATACGTATATAAAAAATACGACGCGAATATTTTAAGTATTTCTTCTGAAATAAAAAAAACGATCTCTCATCTAAGCCAAGACGGAAGTAAGTTCGACTTACTCTACAATCAAGCAGATAATATTAGAAATACTTACTTTAATCTTATTTGTATCATAGCGATTACCATTGCCATTTTGTTTTTTGCAGCAAAAAGAAAAGGTGAAATTGACATTCCCAAATTTACTGGAACGATTTTATCACAGTTGATATTATCTTTTCTACTAATTTCATTCATCCATTTCCTTTTAAAAAAAGATTTCGACTTACTCTGTGTATTATCCATTTATCTATCATTTGCTATTTGGATCGTTTTTTATTTTAACTTCATTCAAAATCACACAATCGATTTAAATGGAGAAAAAAAATTACTTCTGTTTACCTCGGCAAGTATACCCATATTGTTTCTTCCTGGAATTTTACTCAATAGTACGGTTGCTGTAAATCTGATTAGAATGGCGATCATGACATCAATCGGAGTCTTAAACAATTACATCGTTTACAAATACATTCATCAAAACCTTTCTGCAAACACATTAGATAGATTTCCTACGATCACTACTATTCCGGAAAAATCGAAAATCCAATCGGTATCATACGAACCTAAAAAAAATAAACGAGATCTAATTTTAAATTTTCTTTTGATCATAGCACCGATCGTAATGATATTCGCGCTGATACAATCTTCAAAGGAAGTTTATTTTAACGTAGAAGACGATCGAATTTACGGATACGTAGAATTACCCGCAGATTCAAACTTTGAATATACGGATGAAATCGTTCAAAAGATAGAATCTAAGTTAGTTGAAAATCCAAATGTAAAAGACGTAATCTCACAAGTGGAACCAGGCCACGCATTTTTAATCATCAACTATCATAAAAACTTTTTTTCGAGTGATTCTATCATTCCCTCACTCAATCAATCGGTTGGTAAACAAAACCCTGCATTTTGTTATTTTACAAAAGAATCTGACCTAGGTAGAATGAAAGAAATTTCTTTAGACATCGTGGGACAATCTCACTCAGATCTAAATAAATCAGTTCCCAAAATAGCAAACCTAATTACAAATTCACCTGGAATCCACGAAGTAATTCTAAATTTTAAACAACCTCGTAATGAACTACAACTGGACTTAAACAATCGTGATCCGTTACTTCAAAATTCGGACATTGGTTCCTTCTTAAGAACTGTGGTTCAAGGTTCCGTTATTAGTAAATACAACGAAAATAATAATGAATTAGACATCCGAGTCCGTGCTTCTAAAGAATTTAGAGATTCCGAAAAACAACTGAACAAATTTTTAATTAAAAATAATTCAGGAGAATTTTCCTCGATTGCTAGTTCTTTTACTCAAAGAGAAACGCTTTCTCCGATTAAATTTTTTAGAAAAAACAAACGACCTAATCTTTCTATTTCCGTAAGAACGGATTCATACAACCCAAACACATTACTTAAACTCGTACAGAATCATTCCCAGACGTTACTAAACAACAACGAAAGAATCGAATTGAATCATCGAATTGAAAAGTTATCTAAATCGAATACCAACTTTACAGTTTATATAATTTTAACATTAGCAACTTGTTTTTTCCTTTTTGTAATCTATACAGAATCTCTTAAAACGTCTTTTACGTATTTTTGCAGCTTACTATTTTCTTATTGTACTTTTGCATCAATTTATTTAATAATATTCAAAACTTATGATATATCTTTTCACATTGGAAGTGTAATAATACTTATATCTCTCATGCTGCATATATTAGCTAATTTCTCTGAAGTCAAAGGACAAAATACAATTCCTATAAATTGGGATTTCTATTTTGTGGCAATCGGACTGTTTTTACCCTTACTGATATTATCAAATCCGGAGCTTAACGTATTCAAAAAGGTTTTCGGATTATTTCTGATCTCTTTAGTATTATCTAGATTTTTATTGATTCATTTTAATTTTAGATTCGCAAATATATTCGAAAAAGTTTTATCAACAAATAACATATCCAAAATCAGCGGAGGAAAAAATGTACGCCGATAAAATATTCCGTCCAATTCCCAAACTCTTTTCTAACTTGAAAGTTTTACTTCAAGCTATCTGGAAAACAAAAAAAGGAAAAATTTTTATTTTAACTATCTCCGCTATAGCAGCCTTTTTTATAGTTACTTTTTATTTGAATATTACAAAATATAAATGTATTACTGGTGATTGTAAAAACGGTTTTGCAAAAATGCAATACCGCGGTGACTCCTATTACGAAGGTTATATTAAAAACTCTCATCCAGATGGTTATGGATTGTTTCAAAATAAAGAAGGATATCTTTATAAAGGAGAATGGAAACACGGTGTTAAACATGGAAAAGGGATTTACCGTTATCCAGATGGATCTTCTTATTCCGGTTTTTTCTTAAATAATAGTAAACACGGTCCTGGTATATTTACTTGGAGAGACGGAACAAACCTAAACGTTAGATGGAGCGAAGACGAGCCAAACGGATCTGGAATTTTAACTTTATCCGATGGAATGCGGCTAAGTGGAATTTACAAAAATGGACGTATTTTTGAAGGTAATGGCGCTTTTATTTATCCAAACGGAAACGTTTACATAGGTTCGTGGCGTTTAGGAAAAAGAGAAGGTTTCGGAATTTTTAAGGATGAACTTGGAACAATATTATACAAAGGGAATTGGAAGAACGATCAAGAGGCCCCAAGCGGCTTAAAAGAGGATAATAAAAAATGAATATAATAGAAAAAATCAAACAGTATATTGCAGATAATGTATTTAAAAGAGAAATTGTAAAAAACGTTCAAATACACTTAGCTCCGGATAGTATCTCCACTTTTTCTGACGCTACTTTTTTCAAACTTACATTAAAAACGCATATTATATTTTTAATACTATATGTTATAACTAATTTTTTACTCTCTTTATTTAATCTAAGTTATATCGTGGAATACACTGAAATCATGCGCGGTTATTTGGTAGAAGGAAAAATTTCGTTATTGATGTATTTGTTAAATGCATTTCCATATAATATTATATTTTTTGCATTTATCCTAATCGTATTTGAACTCTATTTCAGTGCCATTTCCTATTTAACTGTTAAAGTTTTTGGAGAGAAGGGAGTTAGCTTCCTAAAATGTATATCCTTAGCAATTTCTAGTAACATATATATTCTGCTCTCCCTATTCCCAGTTTTACTTCTATTTACTATTATGCCAAACTCAGCCAAAAGAGATATTTTTTATATGATTTTGTTTATAGGGTTTGTTAGTATTTTTGTAATTGCAGGGATCATTTTACAAATGATTAGTTTTATTAGAATGTCTAAAAAAATATTTAACCAAAATACTGGACGAGCTTTTTTAACTTGGTTTAGTCCTATTTTTGTAGTTTTTCTATTTCTTGTTTGGATTATGAGGGCACCTTAGGAAATCTTATCCGAAGATTTTAAAATATAAGAGCCTATTTGAAAACTATCACTGTTTTTAAATAACATAAAATTTTCTGAAATTTTAAAATGTAGGTACTCAAATATGAAATTTGTTTCCAAACCTTCATTAACTTAAAAGAGTTTCTATTTACTGGTTCGTTTAGCGCGAACTGGTTTTTTATTCAATATGTATCTTTTTCCCGAACTTCAAAAAGTTTATGCAAGTTTGGTTACGAAGTAAACGATTTCATTTAAATTTCCATAAACATCCATCGAGATTTTACACGTCCGAATTTTAAATCTACTTTTCCACACTTTTTCCGGGATAATTATACCTTCTGTATATTTAAAATTGCTAAATCTGCCGAAAAATGAATTATGATTTCTATCCTTTGAAATCGATATCAAGAGGTAAAATGAATTCGAAGAAATTATATGTTTTAAATTTTGTTAAAGATGGTCGACCTCGCAGAGGTGCCGTAAACTCTAAAGGTGAAATCATAATTCCGCCAAATTTTAATAGAATTGATTACATAGATGATCAAACAGGACTCATTCCGGCTGGAATTATAAAGCCTAACTTTGAACATGCTTTAGATTTACATTGGGGTTATATCGACCAAGTAGGAGAATGGAAGATCAAACCACAGTTTGATGAACTCACAAATTTTCATAATGAATGGGCCTTCGCCAAATCGGAAAAAGAAAAAAAATGGGGAAGAATCGACAAAGCCGGAGCCTGGATAGAAAATCCGACCTATGAAGGACGTGGTATATTTTCCGAAGGTTTGGTTTGGTTAAAAAAAGACATCAATCAGTATGTTTTTCTGGATGAAGCCGCAAAAATTAAATTCACGTTAGAGGGGATTGACGAATTCGGTTTTTCCTTTTCCGAAAAACTTCTGAAGTTCAAAAAACAAAACAAATGGGGATTTATCGATATAAATGGCGCGGTAGCATTAGAACCGAAATGGGATTATGTTGGGCGATTTAAAAAAGGTCTTGCACTTGTATTGGAAGACTCGACATGGAAATATATCGATACGACAGGTCAGATAAAACTGTCTGAACCTTTAGACGAGGCCATTGATTTTAACGACTCAGGTTATGCCGCTGCAAAAAAAGGACGATGGGGTATTCTAGATATGGCAGGGAATTGGACAATCAAACCCCAGTATCAAATCATGATAGTACCAACAAATGATACAATCATTACAAAACTCAAAGGGGAATGGTGTAAATTAAACATACAAGGCGAATTGATTGAAAAAATTCCAGTATCTAAAAAAGTCGAAGGAATAACTCCGTTTGACGAAAACGGTATTGCGGTGGCGTTTTGCGGAGATTACGACCAACTTTTAAATCAGAATTACGAAGTGATTTTCGATACTAAAAAATACAAAGCCAAATAAACATCAGTTCATAAATAATAATTATTTAATATTATAAAATTATTATTATCGATTTAGTTTTAGAGTTGTTGAGAAATTAATTCTCCACCTATTTCCATTGTATTAAAATGGATAATCCAAGCAGTTTTGTTAATCTCCACTATAGAATTTTTCAACAACTCTATTTAACGTGAGCAGGACGTAAAAAACCCATGATTCTGAAAAAAGCTGAAATCTGAATTTTATAGATCGATTTTTAAATGTGGGAACTACTACAAATCACGATTTTACGAACAATTCCTAAAATTGTAGGAACTCATATTTTTAGAAAATTTTTATTCAGCTAAACTCACATTAAAATGGGATTTAAATTCTGATGATGGTCGCAAAACAGCGGTTTTATGCAGAAATCGCATTGGACGATGAGATGAGTCTTTTGGTATTTAACGTGAGTTCGATGTAAGAAAATTGGGGAGAATAATAAACTCAGGTGCTGCTCTCTGTCATAACCTTACCCACAAGTTGAATAGGATTTTAGAATCAAAATTGAACTAAAGCAAAACGCTTTTTGCGAAAGCGTTTGAAACTAAAGCACAACTCTCTCTATGAATCGCGTTTGAAACTAAAGCACAACTCTCTCTATGAATCGCGTTGGAAACTCAACACAACGCTCTCTATGAATCGCGTTGGAAACTCAACACAACGCTCTCTATGAATCGCGTTGTGAGGTGGGAACTCAGTTTTACAGAGGATTTGTCGTAATTCCGACAGATCTATATTGAAATCTAAATACTTGTGGGGTTGGTTAGGCTCTCTACGAATCGCAGCATAATAATTACATTCGTTATGCCCTGCTCACGTTATTTAATAGTAGTTCCCACAATTTTTAAAGCTTAACTGTAAATCCACGATTGTGAGAGTTCCCACAGATTAAGTCGCATTACAAATTTTTAAACATTCATTTTTTTTTGTGATTCGAAGTCGGGTAGTTCCCACATTTATTTTTTATGGAAAAATCAGGTTTTTATAAAATGAATCTCTTAGACCAAACTCACGTTATTTAGGAACTCGATTGGATAGAAATGAGTAAAAGCCGTCTTAAAAATCGGCATATTAAGCAAAAATAAAGTATTTTTGAGCTAAATTCTAAAAAGATAATTTAGCTGCAGTAGCCGAAACCTTACACGTTGATTGAACCTTGTTATGGTCTGGTTTTTTCAAACACCACTAAAAGGATTTGCACCTAAATCCAAAAACTATTTCATAATCAAAAAAACAAGCAAACCCACCACCAAAACCACACCTGCAACGATAATAATTCCAAGGGAACCAACTCCGGAAGAAGTTTCGGCTTTGGTAGTCGAAGCAGAACTTGAAGTTTTAGTTTTTACTTTTGCAAGTCGAACGGGGCGTTCCTCAAACGCCTGCAAAAGAACCCCAGAAGGACCTTTAGCAAAAATATGATATTCTCCTTTTCCGGCGGCGATTCCGATAAACTCACCCACGACGTTTCTTACGTTTCCGTCTTCGTCAATACCGCCTAACGTCTTTGCCATCGCCTTTTCATCCATACTTCCGATAGGCAGCTGAAAATAGAGTCTGTCTCCTTCCGTCAATTCGTCAAAATCAACTCCTCCGACAGGAGCAAGAACCGTCTTAGAAAGAATCACCCTTCCGAAAGGTTTTCTAAACTGATCGATCTGTCTTTGAACAGGAGTTTTTTCCTGGCTTTCAGGAACCTGGCCAATAGAAGGTTCTTCAACAGGGCGATTGACCGCAGGAATAATTCCGGCAAAAACGTTTTTAGCTCTGAATTTTAAACTAGATATAAATTCTACATCCGCCTGAATCCGAACAATATTAACTTTTAATGATGTTTTAATCTGATTCTCTAAAATATTTACGAGACTGGAGGCGTCATTTTTATCCCAGTTCGCATAAGAAGATTCTAATACAGCCTTGGTGAGTTTGGAATACACGATCCTTCCGATGCTATCGGAAAGTCCCGGATCGTATGGTTCCGATTTTGCTGCTTCTACCATATCCAAAGCAAACGCAGCGGAATCTTGAAAACTCCGAATTTTACGGATCAAAGAAGAATTAGAAAATAAGGAAAAAATTTCTATGACTTCGTTTTTATACTTAGTCACTAAAGCAACCACGGCGCCACTTCTATTTTCAATATCGATTCTGATTTTTAAAAGATAGGCGTCTCTAATCTTACCCTGAATTAATTCTACCGCTTGTTCTTCCGTAAGCACAGATTCAAGCGCGAGATTCATAAGATTCGCTTGTTCCTGTAATTTATTGACTTGATTACTCGGTTCCATTCATCCTCGTTCTATGTTTCAGAAGTTAAATTTTGTTCTTTTGCGAACTTCAATCTTTTAGGAATATAATCCTCTTTTAGAGGAATTTCAACTCTCGCAACAGTTTGAGAAACCCCTTTCTTACTGTAAATCGTAAACAAGTGTCTGTCAAATCCACTCTGTGCAACCAGAATTTCCACCATCGTAATTCCAAGCCCGGCCCCTTCTGTTGAATCACCAAACTTCATATAAAACTCGAAAAGATTGTCAAAACCTCTGGAAATCCGGAACTTTTCTCTAACTCTTTTTTCTTCCTGTTCTGTAAGTTGGAAATTATTTAGAATTTTTAAAATGATTCTATCTTGATTAAAACAGAAAGTAACTTTTACTAAAAGATCGTGCTCCTTCATTTTTTCTCTATAAAATGGGAACTTTTTATTGCTCAAGCTGCTATGAAACGTCTCCATTCCTCGAGCGTAATCTTCTGGAGACTCTATATTCAATTTGGATTCTTTGAATAAGATTCGTTTAATCGATGCTTTTGTCGCATTGACAATCAGTTCTTTAGCGGAAGTAAAAAGAAGTTCGGAAAGATCAAGACGACCGTATCGTGCAAGAATCCCGTGAATGATATATCTCAGTTTTTTTTCACCTTTCGGGGTTAAAACGTAAGTAATCAATGAAATAGGAATTTCTTTTAAAATCGCAGAATCGACTTCTATTTGAAAGTGAGCCGGTAAGTCGTCAAAATCCTCCATGAATTAGAGATTCGACGAAATGCTTCCTATTTTCGACGAAAAAAAAAGAATTTTAAAAAAAGTCTTCAAAAAGTGGGAACTTCTAAAATCTCAACCAACGTTCACCAGTCAAATGAATGGTTTTTCCTAAAACCTTAGTATTATTTAACACCGATCAGAATTATAACAATGATTTAACGTGGGTAAAAATCTATCCAAAAGTAATATTCTCGACATCTGGCACTACATAACTTAAGTAAAATATTTCTAGTGAAGTCAAAAAAATAGCCTTAGTCTTTCATCATTGAGAAAAAACCAACTTGAATTTTTAAAACTTTCGCTGGGAAAACGGAATTGTGGGAACTCATACAACACAGACTTTCTTGAAACTTGTAGGAGGAAAGCTACAACATAACACGGAAAAATCAGAAAATTTAAAGTAGACCTTGCATCAAAAACTCCGCCTTGTATTTTCTATTTTGATTAGTGCGCAGCTTAAATTCCAATCTTCAAAAACAAATTATTTTGAAACTAATAAATCCCGAATTAAACCGACTACTTTATCTGCTTTAGGTTCTACCTTATGAATTGAATTTACGATTTTAGAATCCGTTCCCGGAATTTCACCCCCGTGGAATTTCAACTTAAACTCTGTGAATTTCAATCCGTGAGCGGTCGAAATGACTACTACATTCTCACCTTTGGAAATGGTTCCTTTTTGAATTAACTTTTCCAAAGCCGCCAAAGCCACACCCGTATGAGGATCGTTGTATAAACCGAATAAGTCCGCTTTAGAAGCCGCATCGGCTAACTCCGATTCGCTGGCCTGTTCCACAACCCCATTGAACTTTTTAAGAGTTTTAATCGCCTTTTGAATTGAAACCGGATTTCCAATTTGAATCGCGGAAGCAAGAGTCGTTTTTGCAGAAACTGGTTCAAAACTTTCAAAATTCTTTAAGTAAGAAAGATAAAGAGGATTTGCGTGTTCCGCTTGCGCTAAAACGATTCTAGGAAGTTTGTCTATCAGTCCCAAAGAAAACATCATCTCGAAACCAGCGCCTAACGCAGATACGTTTCCTAAATTTCCGCCCGGAATTACGATCCAATCCGGAACCTTCCACCCTAACTGTTGAGTGATTTCCACTGAAATCGTTTTTTGTCCTTCAATCCGTAAAGAATTCATCGAGTTTGCCAGATAAATTCCAGCTTCTCGAGTTACTTCTTTGACTATTTTCATACAACCGTCAAAGTCAGTATCGAGTGCGATCACCTTAGCGCCGTTAGACACCGGTTGAATCAACTGCGCTTGAGACACTTTGCCCGCGGGTAAAAATATAATCGCTGGAATTCCCGCCTTTGCGGCGTAAGACGCTAAAGCGGCGGAAGTATCTCCCGAACTAGCACAAGCCACCGCACGAATCGGAACCCCGGAAGAAATCATCTGTTTTACTTGAGATAATAAAACAGTCATTCCAAGATCTTTAAAAGATCCGGTGTGTGAGATCCCACACTGTTTCACATAAAAACTTCCGAGTCCAAGACTTTCGGTCAATCGATCCGAAGTAAAAAGATGAGTAAGACCTTCGCCTGAAGTTACAATATTTTTATCTTCGATATGAGGAAGAACCCATTCTCTTTTGTTCCAAATTCCGGAGGAATTGGGAAACTTGACAGAACGAAATCTACTATCAAACAGATCCTTCCATTCCTGTCCGGATACAGATTTTAACGCATCTAAATCGTGGGAAACTTGCAAAAGACTTCCGCACTTTTTACATTCATAAATGATTTCGTTTAGATCATATCTGGTTTTACAGGAATCGTTGATACATTCAAATTCAGCTTTGTATCGCGTAAGAGTGGAGATCATATTTTAGATAGAATTCAAAATGTCCTTTTTTTTGGTATCAAATTCTTCTTGAGTGATCAAACCTCCGTCCAAAAGAGACTTCAACTTGGCAAGTCTTGCAGTTGTATCTTCTCCGGCCGACTTCGCTCCGCCTTGATTTTGTCCCATCATATTCGCCATCATTCCCGCCATGTTCATTCCCATTCCGAGACCCATTCCCGCGCTCATTCCTTCTCCTGCAGAACCACCTGGATTGTTGGCCGCGGCTTCTCCAATGTCTAACATTCTCTTTTGCTGATACATGTTTCCCATCGTTTCGATTTCAAATTTATCCGTAAGAACTTTCTGAATCTTCTGAAAGTTAGGATCATTCTGATCGAAATTGATCGATTGGATAAAAAAGTCCACAACCTCAAGACCGTATTTTTGAAAATCAGGTTGAGTTTTAGTTTTTCCGGCGGAAGAAGCTTCTTCGAGATGTTGAGAGATTTGAGTGATCGGAACTCCATTTTTTAATACGACTTCGGAAATAAAATCGCTTAGCCTGGTTACTACCATCGGTTTGAGTAGTTTATCTACACCGTCGTGATCGAATTTATGTTGAGTACCAACTACAGTGTTAACAAAAGACTTAGAATCGATTACTTTTATATTATAATTTCCGAATGCCCTCACTCCCAACGTGATGTGATATTTCGGATCTTCAATCTGAATCGGAGCCGGAGTTCCCCAGGTCATATTGATCACGGACTTGTTTACATAAACCACTTCCGCGGTAAACGGAGTTTGTCCACCAAACGGCAAGTTTACGAGTTTTTCCAAAATGGGGATGTTTCCGGTTTTTAAAGTGTGAGTTCCCGGACCAAATACGTCCAACGCTTTTCCTTCTTTAAAAAAGACCGCTTCCTGACTTTCGTTTACTACGAGCTGACCGAAATAGCTAATATCGTTTCTTGGAAATTTCCAAACGATCTCTCCCGGTTGGCCTTCGTATTTTATTACATCAATCAACGCCATAATTCATTCCTTTATTATATTCAAAATTCCTTATTTGCAAACGAAACTATTCTTTCGATTTCTTTTTAAAAATAAGACCTTTTCCTAAAACTCAAAGTTTCAAGAATAATTCCTTTCTAGACCGAAACGCATTTTCCAATCCGTCCAAAGAAGAACGGATTTCTCCGATTTTATCTCGAATTTCCTGAACGGAAGAATTAGAGTTTATTCCAAGGGTTTGAATTTTAGACCCGACTTCTTCAACTTCCTTAAACAAGGAAAAATCGAATTCCGCTAATTTTTCTAATTCTTCTCGGGTCGCTTTCAAACCGGTTCCCAGTCCGTTCAATCCATATCCAGCGGATTGAATCGTATGGACCAATTTATCGATCAATACGACCGCAATTTCCCCACTTCCAATCAACTCCATTCTTCTTTCTGATACAAAAGTTTCTTCTAATCTTCGGATCGATTCCTTTAAATAAGAAATCTTAGAAGCTAATTCTTTTCTCAACATAGAATCCGCGTTCTGAAATTCGTGATCTTTGAGAGCGTTTGAATAAAGAGGTAGTTTTTCCATAAAACTACGGATCTTTCCTCTTTCCGATCGGTAACGAGAAATTAGATTTTGCACAGGTGATTGTGCTAAAAATTGATCAATTGCATTTTGTCCAGTGGAAGTTTCCTGTTGCATAACTTATAGTTTTACACGATTTAAAATTAGATCAATGAAAAAACGAACCCTTGATATTTCTAAACATACTATATTTGATTGTAAGTTTTTTAAATCGTTTATAAAACGTATTTCACTTTCAGCCGAAAGCAGATTGACCTTGAAAACAATTACAATAAGTTGACTTTCATCAGGAAGCGATTTGTTTATTTTATCTATATCGTTTCCTTTTATAATCAAGGTATCTATAACATAAGATTTTCTATTTTTACAAATCAATGATCTTAAAACTGAAAGTTCTTCTAACTCAAATTTTTAAAAGTAAATCTTTTACCGTCGCAGCTTCTTTCATTTTTCCGTATTTTTTATATTTGACGATCCCACCTAAATACCTTCTTTCAGCAGACCACTACGAAAAATTCATTTTAGGAAAATCCATCTATCTAAGCGCCTTTCAATCGTTAGACGTATTTTATCCGGGATTTGGATTTGATCCAGAACTCAAATTCAGCCTTCTAAAGATGTCTATTGTAAACGGTCATAAGATCATAGCGTTTCCTGTTTCATTAGGAATTCTTTATGCTTTTACCTATCCATTTGGAGGAGTCTACGGAATTTATTTTTTGTCCGCTTTATTGATCGGCGCGGCCTTATACGGAATTGGAAAAGAATATAAGATCCCGGCTTGGCAGATTTTTTTATTCTCCATCTTATCTCCAATCGTTATGAACGGTTACTTGTTTATGGACGTAGGAGTGGGATTATTCCTTTTTGTATTCGGAATTTTTTTCTATCAAAGATCCAAAGAAAAACAATCCATTCCTTTGGGATTATTGGCCGGGTTGTTGTCATCTCTGAGTTATTGGTTTCGTTTAGAATATCTGATTTTTATTGGACTTTATTGGTTTTACGAGGGAATCATTTCTTTTTCGGAAAAATCCAAAAACAAAAGAAGATTTTTTCTGACCTCGGCCATTCTTATACTTTTATTCTTAGTTTATTGTGGATTTAATCAGTGGTTTTTTAATTCTCCCCTAGGACCTAGATACAATGCAAATTACGGATCTGTCGGAAATTCAAACTTATTTAAGAATTTTATAAATTTATTATTTTATGGAAATCTTAAGTTAGGATTATTCGGATATTCTCCTTTTTTATTTTTAGGCGTTTTATTTTTTGTTTTTGTATTGATAAAAAACTGGAAAGATATTTTAGAAAAAGAAAAACCGATTTTAGTTTCTTCAATTGTGGGGATTTTCGTAGCCGCAATCGTAGCGCCTAACGACGGTGGAGCGGAATCCGGATCACGTTATTTAGCTCCGGGTCTTCCGGGGTTATTTGTTCTTACTTCTAAATTTTTTTCGTTTATAAAAATCAAAAAAAAGATTTGGAGAATTCCATTTTATTTACTACTTTTCATTTCTATTCTTCCTACTTGGATCTATTATAAAACTACAAAAGGATTTGCAAAAAATACCAAAGTTGTCCAAGAATTTATTCTCAAAGAACCGAAAGAAAATCTGCTTATTTTCCAAAACGGTTTGATCGGAGGAATGGCGGGAGAAGATCTCTATTTTCAAGGAAGAATATATCAATCCGTCGGAGTAAAAGAACTTTTAGAATTTTTAAAAAAGTTCTCTGTTTCTAAAAATCAAAAGCCTGTTTCTTTCGAATACTTTGCGTATTCTCAGGAATATACAGAAGGAATGAAGGATTTAAAATACGATTCGGATACAAAAGAAGGGATGATCGGCCATCTGAAACAATTCCATTCCAAAGAGATTTCCGACATTACATCCGTTCGGATCGTAAATAAAAAAAAACTCGGGAACATAGAAATTTTTTACGGAATTTATCAGGAGAAATAATATATTTTATACTTTTATAATTTAGAAAAAAAGAATCTATTTTTTAAACCTATAAAAATTCATTATAAACAAATCTGAAAACTTTTAGAAACAGACAGATCTAAATTATACAAAAGTTCGGAAAAGGAAATTCGTTTTATAAAAATCAGATTATCAAACTTCACCTACGGTACATCCCAAAACCTAATTGTAGTTTGTCAGAAATATAAAACTGAAAGAATTTGTTCCTACAAGCGAGTTTAAAAACGTGGCTCTGTTAATTGAGCTTTTTTGGGATAGGTTTTTATATAAGTTATATTAAGGATTATTCAACAAGACGATGATACAAAAAATCAAAGAACAATGGGCAGTATTCATTTTAATCATAACCGTACCAATTCTACATATTGGCATCGGAACGGAAAATACTTATATCGCCGACTCCGCCTTAAAAGCGATGCAGACAGATTCTTTGATTCAAAACAATTTTCAATCCGAAGAGATCAGATATCCCGCAGAAAAATTAGATCCTCTCCACGAAGCATTTTTTCTTCCGGGAACAGGTTTTGCAAAAGAAATCCAAGGAAGATTTATCGGTCAATATCCAGTAGCATTCACCTTTCTTTCATCTTTTTTAAGGCTTATAGGTATCACTTGGAAATGGGTTCCTATGCTCTTATCTTTTTTTATGATCTTTTCTCTTTACCTGCTTTCAAAGAGAAAATTGATCGGTCAAAGAACGATTTTACTGGGCTACTTTGCAACGATACTTTTTGCCTTGTGTCTAGATTTTAGCGAATATTCCATATACTTTCTTTTTAATTCCATAGGATTTTCTTTTTGGCTTAGTTATCGAGATTTGAAAAAATCCAGTGACCTTTATTTGGCTCTTATCTCCTGTTCGATTCCGATTTGGTTTCGATTAGAAACGTTACTCTTTTTAGGAAGTTTAGTACTTTCTGAAATTATAATACACCGAAAAAACATAAAAGATTTAATAAAAGGAATCAATCCTTTAGGAATTCTATTTGGAATTCTTCCAATAATTTTATTTTTTCTTTGGAATTTTTGGGATTACGGACATGTATTAGGTGTAAGATTTATTTTTAACTACGGAATCGAACAAACATCCGTTTTAGACAGGGTTCATCGCTTTTTTTCAATTATATTCGTAAACTATGTAAATGGAGCTCCTAAATTCGGACTGTTTTTTTGTTCTTCATTTTTATTACTTCCGGTTTTATATTATGTTTTTTTTAAAAATGAAAAAGATAAAAAAATCAACTTTCTGCTTTTGGTAATCGTCATAAACACAGTGTTAGTAGGAGTCCTCGCACCTAACGACGGTATTACGATTACAGGAAGATACCTTATACTTACAATTATACCTTTATTGATTCTTTGGGAAATATGGAATCCTCAAATCTCAAAAAGCTGGAAGACTCTTTCTGTAGTTTTAATTATTTTTTCCTTTTTTGTCTCCGGTCTAATTTTAGCAATAATGCAACACGCGATTAAACAGGAAAAAATATATAGAAATTTTTACGCGCAAAACCAAAGTTCCGTTTGGATTTTTACGGATCCACTTCTATGCGGACAAGCCGGATCGGATCATCTTTCTAAAAACATTCTATGTATCAATCCAAAAACAAACCTAGATCGGATTGTAAACAATCTTATAAAGGAACCTTCGATTTCTTCTTTGACTTTATTTGAAATGAGTGAAAAAGAATTTAAAAAATTTGAATATAAAATGCCTATGATTTTACCTTCCAAATCAAAAACCCTTTTAACGGAAAAGTTGAATTTAAATTTTAGGAAAGAAAAATCTTTAGAGTACAAAGGAATCGTTTCCACTCGTTACTATAAACCTTAACTCTTTTCTTTTCATGATTAAAAATCGAAAACGAACTATTTCTCAAAAATTTTAGCAGGTATTTAAAACTCGTTTTTCAATTAACGTAAGTTCGGTCATGATTCATTTTTCTGAAAAAAATTGGGATAAATCCCGGCTTCAGCTTCAGTCAACAAATTACATGAAAAAAACTGAATACAATATAGAACGCGATCCATGGAGAATGAGATGGCTTTAGTTTGAGAAAAGCGTTGCGCTTTAGTTCATTCATCGATCCCTTTCGCGTTATATCGAACTCACATTAAACTATCACTAAAAGCTTTAGATCGATTTTACCAAAAATACAAGTTTGCAAAAGTTGCATCTAACTTCAATTTATTGGCTTTTTGAAAAAGACCTCACATTTTGAGTTTTGAGACAAGTTCATCATAAGTATTATTTTTATGCGCCTGAGAAGCAAACAACAGAAAAACAAAATATTATATAAAAACAATATACTATTAAATCAAAAAGATATGAATAGAATTATTAAAAAATAAATTTTTCATCTGTTTCTATTTTCTGGAAGCAGTTTTATTAACCGATACTATGGAATCTTTCAATAACTTTAATATTTTCTACTAATCTCTATAAAATTGAGCACCGTTAATTTTATCACAAAACACTGATCCCATGTAAAATATTAGGTACTTTATTATATAATTATGAGTAATAAAAATTCCACGGAAAATAATTACTTTAGAGACATGTTAAATTCAGAATTTATTTGATAAAGGCTTTTAAAAAAAAGCTAAGTTCTTTAAAAAATCCTGTTTTTTGAATATACTTTTTAAAAATAAGGATAAAAATCAGAATCTGCGTCTATCGTTCATTTTTTTCAGAGAAGATTTATAGTGAGTAGAACTGAATTCACAAAATAGGATATTCCATACTCTTTTAAAAGAATTTATGAATATTTTGTAACAAAACTGTATTCTTTAGAACTTAAGGCCGATCAAAATTGTATTAAACATCAGTAACCACTTAACGTTTATACGTTTTCTTGGCACTGAATTTGATTCAGTCAAGTAAGTAGAATGTTGGAAAAAAATCCAATTTTATAAACGATGAAACTTAAAAACTCGTTCTTAAAACATTCAATCCGATCTTTACCTTTAATTTTTCTGATGGGATCCATTTTTTACGCAACGTATTATACAATACCTAAATCTTCTTTCGCCTCCGATAGTCTTGTTAAAGTTCTTCAGACAAAAGGTTGGATCGAATCGAACTTTCAGTCTCAAGAAATCTATTATTTAGGAAAAAGATTAGACCCTAATTTTAATTTTTTATTGGTTCAAACGATTGTTTCTGCAAAAGGAGAAAAGATTGGACCTTTTCCATTTGCAAACACTTTGATCGCTACACCTTTTGTTTGGATCGGACATCCGGAATGGATTTTATATTTATCAGCGTTTCTTTTCGGTTTATACTTAATCATTTTATATATGATTTCAAAAAAATGGATCATACCAATTGTCGCAATGATTTCGACTCCTTTGTTTCATCACTTTATTTCATTTTCAGACGTTTCTATTGCTGCCACACTGGTTTTGTTGGGAATTTTAATTCTACAAAATAAGAAATCGCTCTTTTTGAAAAATCATTCCGCGCAGGTTTTTCTTTCTGGAATTTTATTAGGTATAGCTTGTTGGTATAGGCAAGAAGTGTTTGTATTAACTTCGTGTTTGATTTTCTTCACGTTCACAATTAAAATTTTTTCAAAAAAAGAAAAACTCATTCAAAAGTCGAGACGGATTCTACCGTTTTTAAATGGGTTTCTACTGATTTTTAGTATATTCATATTTTATAATTTTTTAAATTATGGATTTTTATTAGGCCCTCGCATCATTTTGAATAAAACAATTGCAAATTTCGATTTAACAAACAAGATGTCAGACATTCAAAGTCTACTTTTTGCGGGAAATGGACGTTTGGGGTTTTTGGGATATTCTCCTTGGTATTTTTTTATCGTTTTGTTTTTTATATGGAAATGGAAAAAAACGAGCCAATACGTTAAAATTTGGATACTCACTTTTGTTTCGAACTTAGTTTTAGTCAGTATATTTACTCCCAACAATTCCAACATAGATTGGGGATCTCGGTATTTAACCTGTAGCGTTTTTATTCCACTTTTACTTTTAAGTAAAATCAAAATTTCGATGAACACTTTCTGGTTCTTTAGAAAAAATTCGAAGTTAAAAAATATTCACAAAAACAACTCAAAACCACCCAGAAGCATAAGAATAAAAGAAAATTATAAAAAATTAATATTTTTTGGATTTCTAATTTTGATTCTATATTCTATCAGCGTTAATTTTAAAATGATTCAATTAATGAGAAAAATTTCAATTCAACTTTCCGAAATTCAGTCGGAAATTCCTTGGGACAATTCTAAAATTTTCATCACGTCAAAAAGCAACATTGCCAACACGTTCGGACTCAATTATCTTTCTCAAACAATTCTTATGATCAAAAAGCAGAGGGATTTGATACAAATTTTACAATCACACCCTAATGAAAGTTTCATTTTGATCGAGGATAAATTGGATAAACCTTGGTCAGAATCGATTAGAAATCAATTTACAAACAAACTGAAAATCACTATAATTAAAAATCCTAAAGTATATTTTCGTTTCACGGAAATACAATCCCGCTAAAACATCTTTTTCGATTTGCCACGTTCAAGAAGATTTCTAAACATTGTCTTACGTTCTTATGAAAAGTATCGTAATACAAGAAAATACGAGAAAATATCTACGCGTTATTCTCCCTATATTTCTATCTTTATTTACAATTCTTCTAATACGAATTTTTTTATTTCAAATCTACTTCATCTCAGGTTATTCTATGGCTCCTTCCTACAAAGAAGGAGATTTAATTTTAGTTACCAAATTCGGATTCCCGACCCGCATCGGAAAATGGGAAATATCTTTTATTGAAAGTAAAGTGAATCGTTTTGACGTTCTCGTTTTGGATGGACTTGAAGAAGAATTAAGTTTAAAAAGAGTCGTAGGATTACCAGGCGATTATTTTCGTTTTGAGAACGATCGGATTCTAATCAACGATTCTCCTTTGCAAGAGACATTTTTAAAACCTGGGTTTAAAACCATAGCACCCTCTCTTTCCATGATTCCTATGACTGCAGCCAAAGGAAACGTTCCGATCGGAGATACTGGTAGAATACCTCCGGGCTACTTTTTAATGTTAGGCGATAACCGCGAGAACTCGACGGATTCCAGGAACTACGGTTTGGTTCCATTCCAAAAATTACGAGGTAGAGTTTGGATTTTTTTATAAATCTCAGCCCGAATGATTGTTTTTTTCAATATTGGAATTATTGAAAAATTCATTCTCTATCTGTTTCCGTTGTATTAAAATGGACAATTACTCGGACACATGAAAAGAAAATTATACTGCACCTGTTTCAAAACTTAGAATGCGAGATCTTTTCAAAAAAGCCAACAATTTTAGATTGGGTGTAATTTCGCGAAGACTTCTGTATCTTTAACGTGAGTTTGACGTAAGAAAAAATTTTCTAAAAGTATGAATTCCTACAATTTTAGAATTTGTTCGTAAAATCGTGATTTGTAGTAGTTCCCACATCCATTTTACAGACAAACCTAAGTTTTGTGGTAGTTCCCACATTTAAAGAATCAATCTGTAAAGTTCAGATTCCAACTTTTTTCAGAATTATAAAGTTCCTTACGCCCTGCTCACATTATTTAACGTGAGTTCGGCGTTAGAAAATGAGAAAGAATTTTCTAAAAGTGGTAGTTCCCACATCCATTTTTTCGCCGTAAAACAAAATTTTAGGGAACAACCGAACTCACTTGAACAAACGCGAAAGGGATCGATGCGAGGAAAACTAAAGCAGAACGCTCACTATAAATCGCGTTCTAAATTGAAACTCAAGGTAAAATATTATATTACGTTTCCTGTATGCAATTTATTGACCAGAGCGATGAGCCCGGTCCGGCTTGCCTGTGGCAAGCTGGATTCGCCCAAATCTTCAACAATCGAATTCACGTTATTCAAATAAATTTCATAATTTTGAATATTCAAAAATCAGATATTATTTTTATATGAACTTTCTGTTTTAATTTTGAGCTTCAAAATTCCTTTTTAAAAACCTCAAAATAATTTCTAGTCTCATTCGGAATAATAGAAGGATAAGGTCCAAACCCTGGATTATTCTGATTCGGGTTATACTGACCTTTATCTTCCTTTTTATTTTTGTCTGGTTGAGGACTTATCAAGGTGCTAAATAGAAGTTCAAAATTTGCGACGTTTAAAGTAGAATCTTCTAAAGTGATTTCCACTAAAAAATGATTACCGGAACTAGTATAATCGAATTCATAAAAGAAAACCGGATCGGCATAAGCCGAAAAAATCGGTGCGATCTTTTTATCTTTTTTATCACTTCTATAAATCTGAACTAAGAAAGAATGAGCAGAATCATCATGCGCTAAACCAATTCCTAATTTGTATTTTTGAATTCCTTCTTCTTGGATAAAAGGAAGATGAATTTTATAAATAACTGAATTTCCTTTAAAAACGGCTCCGTTGAATTGATGTTTTTTATCTATATTATAACCGGAATCTCTCAGATTTCTTCTGACTTCTTCCAAGTAAGACTTGAGTTCCTTTTTTACTTCAAAGTTTTTTCCGGAAACGGAAGTACCAGCGGGTGTTTTATCCTGAGAAGACAGTGAGACCGGAAAATAAAAAATCGTGAAAAGAAGCACTGAGGTGGAAAGTTCGATTAATTTGTAAATGGACCCGTTCATTTGATTCTCTTTCTAAGTAGTGTAATCGAGCTAACGCTTGATGAAAAGATTTTTTTATTCATCCGACAATTCCTTTTGTTTTTTTACGATTCGCCGACAAATAAAACAGATATTACTTCGGTGGAATTTCATGAAATTTAAGATTTTTGTTTTTGTTATTTTATTTTTAATCAACTGCGTTTCGAACTCTAAGTATGAAACTCTTCTTAAATCTTATGAAGAATCAAAATTAGAAAACCAGAGAATTCTAGGTGAAAAAGGGGATCTTTCCCGCTCTTTGGAAGAATTAAAACGAATCCAAGAAGAATCGGATCAGAGAATCCAGGAATACAAGGCACTCATGTCCACGTTCCGTTTCTTAATCGACGCGGGTAAACTTAAGATTAAAATCATAGACGGAAGAATGGTAGTAGTCTTATCTTCGGATATTTTATTTCCGATCGGTTCCGCATACCTATCCCCTTCTGGAACTGCCGCCATTAAAGAAGTGACCACGTTACTCGCTTCTTTAGAAGGAAAACGTTTTCAAATAGAAGGACATACGGACGATACTCCTACGGGTATTAAAGGTTATACGAATTGGGAATTAGCTTCATCAAGAGCGCTTAATGTTCTTCATACTATGATCAAAGCTGGAATGCCTGAAGTGAGGATCAGCGCGGCAAGCATGGGAGCGTCTAGACCTGCCCTTCCAAATACTTCTCCGGAAAATAGATCTGCCAATAGAAGAATTGAAATCGTAATCGTTCCAGATCTAAGCAATCTTCCTGGAATGGAGGAGTTGCAAAAGTATTCAAACTAAAGTTTAAAATCGATCCTACTAACGTGAATAAACGCGAAAGGGATCGATGAATGAACTAAAGCACAACGCTGCCTGTGGCAAGCCGGATTCGCCCTAATTTTATTACGCCGAACTCACGTTAATTCTAAGATAAAGACTTTTCAATAAATATTTAAAATATTATTATATTTTAAAATTATGTAAATGTATAAGCCCAACAAATTAATAAAAGCTGCAACGGAAGTCTTAAAAATAAAACCCATTTAGGAGGATCGGTTTTTCTTCTGGATTGATAGTGATAAAAATTCGCAGGGAACACGACAATCAAAAGAAGAATCACTCCCCAAGCTCCGAACGATCTAGTATCAGAAAGAGTTAACATAGCTCCGAGTCCGATTTCAATCAAACCGCTTAGATAAACTACGAACTTAGGATAAGGAATATAAGGAGGTATGATTCTTAAATAAAATCTAGGTAATATAAAATGAAGAACTCCCGCGGCAATATAAAAGGCCGTCATGAAATATAAACTGATAACCTTTAAATCGGACATAAAAAATTTCCTTTTTTTAATTTAGAACTTTTTTCAAAACCTCAAAAGAAATCATGAATGTGAAACTTAAATCTTTCTCACAAATTACGCTTCTTGAGTAATTTATAAACTTTTGAATAATAGAGTTGTCGAAAAAATCAATATCCACTCTAACAAAAAGTCGTTTCACTGATTCCTACATAATAGAATATCCAAAAACCTGTCTCTAAACGGAAATCTATTTCAAATTTTATGATATTCTTTATATAGTTCTGAGTTATGGAAGAAAATCCATTTTTCAATAACTCTAATGTTCAAAATTGTAAAAGTTCCCACATTGGACGATTTTTGTACAAACTCTAATTCCAAAACTTTCATATTCTTTCCAAAGGAATTGAAACTTACTTTTACACTTTTTAAAGTTTTAAGACAAGTTAAAAATAGAACAATCAGTCATCTTAAAAATATTTTTGAACATTACGAATCTTTTGAAAACCAGTAGAATGAATCTTTAAACTCATCAAAAACTTAATTTCTACGATTCTGGATCGACTTATTTTTCTTATTCACAATTTCTTCCCATTTCTCTTTTAACCAAACTCTAGATTCAACCGTTTTGCCATCCGCAAATTTTACGAAATAAGGTTTTCCGGATACGCTGGATTTGGAACCTATATGGTCTATAAATTCCTGAATTGTATGAATTTTTCCATCGACGGCCTTTAGCTTTCTTTCCATGTGTTCTCTGGCTTCCTTGGGATCGTGTTCAGAACCGTTTCGAATGAATTTACATTCACAAGATTCAAGAACGTTCATCAGAGAATTTAAATCGTTTCTAAAACTAGAATCATTTTCAGAAGCAATGGATATACAAAACAGAAAAATAGATAAAAATATTAATTTGATCATATTCCTTCAATTTTTAAATCTATTATTACTTTTACAAATTTAAATATTATAAAAAACTAAAATTTTACCGAATTAAACAAGGTAGATGCAAAGTTCTAAGCTCATAAGCATATCCGTTATTTTTAAAAAGAAGTCAACAAACAAAAATCAAAACTTAAAAAACCAAATCAAGAATTTCGTTGTCATCAAATCTTTGTTTTGAGATAAGCTGTAAATCTTTTGAAACACAGTAATAAGCTCACTACTTAAAACTATAAAATTCAAGTGCACAGTATGTTGCGCTGAAACAGAACTTTTATGATAAAAATTCTCAGCACCGATCAGCAAACTTAAATTTTTGCACAAATTTTCATTTGAATGAACATTGTCAAATTATCACGAAAACGTATGAGAATGGTATCTAACGTAAGCAGCGCGTAAGAAAACCGGGGCGAATCCGGCTTGCCGCAGACAAGCCGGACCGGGCTCTTCGCTCTGGTCAAGTTATTGTAAAATTTCAGAACCAGATTCAATTTTTATAAAATACCAATAACTTGACCTAAAACGCGATCCATAGAGAGCGTTTTACTGAGTTTCCAACGCGATCCATAGAGAGCGTTTTACTGAGTTTCCAACGCGATCCATAGAGAGCGTTTTACTGAGTTTCCAACGCGATCCATAGAGAGCGTTTTACTGAGTTTCCAACGCGATCCATAGAGAGCGTTTTACTGAGTTTCCAACGCGATCCATAGAGAGCGTTTTACTGAGTTTCCAACGCGATCCATAGAGAGCGTTTTACTGAGTTTCCAACGCGATTCATAGAGAGCGTTGTGTTGAGTTTCCAACGCGATTCATAGAGAGCGTTGTGTTGAGTTTCCAACGCGCCTCATAGGAAGCGTTGTATGAGTTCATTCATTGATCCCTTTCGCATTCATTCACGTTATTTAAAAGTAACGGTGGATTTTTGTGAAAATTTAGTATTTTTACAGATTCTGTTTAATCCTAAATTTACATTTTTTTGTAGAGATCCTGCATTCTAACTTTTTGAACAAACTCATAGTATCATTTTCATATGCAATCGTAATAAAAATTCATTAGAATTGTTAAAAATTCCATAGTGGAAGATTGACAAAACGCTTCAATCGATCGTTTCCATACAACGAAAACCGATGAGGAATTCATTTTTCAACAACTCTATTTTATAAGTTCCTTATTTTCACCTTTAAAAACGGACAAAAAGTATTCTAAATTATTTTTGGAATCATTTCAAAAGTATAACTAAAAATATGGTTTAGAGATTGTTATCAGAACTATAAAATAAAATACTATTAGGGCCTAAACAGAAATTCAATTTAAAATACATATCGTTTTTATATAGAGAAATAAATGAGAAAGTAATTGGATAGCAGGCAAAATAAACATAAATAGAAAATTATTTTTTTATTTTATACAGACGCAAAGTAATTAATCTGGTGGAAGGAGGTTAAAATGAAATCCAGTATAATCAAAAATTTGAATTTAGTATTTGCCCTACTCGTTTTATTTTCGTGTAAGGATGATAGAATTAAAATAAGCAATCTAGGTGTAATCGACAAAGATAAGAAGAATCAAACAGCCTTTGTTCTTCAACCGGAAAAACTACTCGTGATGGTGCGAACCGATTCGGACCTGGATGGGAAAACGGATCTTTGGACCTGGGTACGTGGAGACGATAAGGATCCAAAAACCAGCTTAGTTCTATTTGAAGAACTCATTCGCAAGGGAAATCATAGCCGCACTTGGTACGGCCCCGGAAATCGAAAATTAATCGAACAAAACGATTTAGACGAAAATGGAACTTGGGAATCCATGGTATACTATAATGCATCTGCAACTCCCAAAGAAACAATGAGAATTGTAGCACATGTAGAAGTAGATCTTTATGGAAAAGGCAAACCAAGTTTATGGATTTTCCCGGAAGCTCGGATGGAGTTAGATTCAAACGAAGACGGAAAACCGGATCAAATATTGACCAATCAAGATCGTATGTTAGAAAATTTCGCTCAGCTTCAAAAAGGAAAACAAATTCAGCAGAAAGATTTCAGTCCGATGCCTGCAAGTGGTTCTTGGATCCTAAATTCGAATCAAATCACGAACCCTCGCTATCAAGCATTGATTCGTCAAAGCCTCTTCCCGGTAAATTAAAGTTGAATAACGTGAGTTCATGTAAGAAAGTATTTAAATAAAAAACAGGACCACGTTTTCAGTTCTTATCAATCAATAGAAATCGAGTATATTCTAATTCTCTAAAATGTATTTTGAAGGATTAAAAGGGGGAAAAATCCCCCTGAGCGGAGCCAAGGTCTCCGCTCACCCCTTACCGGGCTATTTTTTCGCCTTCAAAAAGCCCGGACCCAAAACGCGACCCTTAGGAAAGCGTTTTGCTGAGTTCTTGAACGCAACCCTGTCGAGCGACCGTAGAAGCGAGACGCTGAGTTTCAGGAGAGCGTTGTGCTTTAGTTTTCAACGCGATCCATAGAGAGCGTTGCATGAGTTTTTCCTAATTTTGGGTGGCAACTCAATGAATTGCTTCCCAAGGTCGCAATTCAGGAGGAAAGACTTGGGGGATTTTTCTCTATCAGAAAAACATACTTTTTGCAAGTAAAAAACCTCATTCTTGTTGGAACACTTGAAAATGTGCGTTTTTGATCCTAAAACGCGACCCTGTCGAGCGACCGTAGAAGCGAGACGCTGAGTTTCAGGAAAGCGTTTTACTGAGTTCTTGAACGCGACCTGCAGAGCAATACATTGAGTTTGAGGAGAGCGTTGTGTTGAGTTTAATTCTGATTCTAAAATCCTATTCAACTAGTGGGGATTGATTACAACTCGGATGCACGAAAATAGTATCAAGTTATTAACGGCCGAATTTGCGAAAAAAATAGCGGTACTTAAAAAATGCCGCGAATTCGAGATTCACGGCATTTTAGAGCAAGACCAAAACATTCAAATTTTTGAAACAATCTAACCCAAGTATTCTATTTATGCGTTCGGATAGTAAAATGAATTCGGTGTAATAGATTCGTTTTATAAAATCTAGATTTTTTCCATAAAAAAATAAATGTTTTAAAATTTGTAATACGACTTAATCTGTGGGAACTCTCACAATCGTGGATTTACAGTTAAACTTTGAAAATTGTGGGAACTACTATAAAATACAAAAAGAATCATCGCTCTCCAATTTGATTTTTGCACAAAACCACTATTTTACGACCATCAGCAAAATTTAAATCCCATTTTAATGGGTTCGGTGTAAGAAATAATTTTCTAAAAGTAATAGTTCCTCTAATTTTAGAATTTGTTCGTAAAAATCGTGGTTTGCAGTAGCTCCCACATCATTTTACGGACAAACCTAAGTTTTGTGTGAGTTCCTAGACTTGAATACGACAGATTCAATTGTTATAAACTTCTATTTTTTAAATTATGGTAGTTCCCACAGTTTAGGAATCGATCTGTAAAGTTCAGATTTCAACTTTTTACAGAATCATGGGTTTCTTATGCCAAACTCATGTAAGTTTAAGGAAGTGTTTTATTGAGTTTTGAACGCGACCTGCAAAGCAACCATAAAGAACGATACATTAAGTTTTCTCTATATTTATATTCAACGATGCTGAAAGCAGCAAAATCGCCGGAGTAATCTACATACATTAGAGAATTAAAATATGATGATTCATATTTCTTAAAAAATAACGTTTTATCATTTTGTTCACTATCTAAAAATGAGCGAACAAAACTCACCCACTGAAATCACTTAAAAAACGACTTTATATAAAACATGATAAAAATTGAAAATGATTCAAGAATTTAAATTCAAAAAAAGCTTTTTCAGAATTAGAGAGTTCTCAAGAATATCTTTTCTCAAAAAAAATACCGCACTAAAAAGTAGTGCGGTATTTTCCGTTAACTTAAATTAAATTCTAAAAAGAATTAGTATCTAGGATAAGTTGCAGGGCAAGTTCCACTAATTTTTACGTTTGCCTCAGTTCCAACTGTTTGTTTATTTCCAACAGCTTCTTCGTCAAAGTCACCATATTGACAAGTAAGGCTAGTAAAAAGAACCTCAGTTGCAGACTGTGCCTGAGCAGTAGTAATCATAGTGTCCAAAAGGCCACCTGTCATTGCACCATTAAAACCAGCAAGTGGATCATAAAGTGCAAAAGCAATTTTTTGAACGTCTTCAGTTTCTTTAGATAACAGATCTTTTCCGCAAGCTAAAGTAGCAGCAGCAGAAGCAGGTTGTAAAGCAACCGCAGTACCAATAGCTCCAAATGCCACTATAGCAGCTCCGGATTTACCAACAGTTGTAAGTTCAGTAACATTGATTAAGCGACCTTTAGCAGCTGCATCTGCAGTCCATTTAAAGTTGGACGCAGAAACCGCTGTTAACTTTTGCTTATATGAAAGGTTCGTTGCCATATCCGTTGCAACTGAACCAGCAATCGTAGAAAAACCAGCTGCACTCAATGCAATTAGTAAATTCTCTTTTGCTTTTTCAGAAGAACAAGTATAAACCGTTTTTCCGAGATAAGCAGGATCTACACTAAAGTTACCACCAAAAGTTAAAGGATTGAGATTCCAACCTGTTAAACCACCACCTGATGTTGAACATGTACCAATTGCAAGAGACTGTTGCACTTTAAGTACCGTTGCATTATTAATTGCATTTTGAAGAACAGTACTAACTACAGAGCAATTGGTACCAGCGGCATCTGCTTTATCTTTAGCTGCCTGATAAGATGCTTTAACCGAAGTTACGACCGCTTCCGGATTGTTAACAATAGTAGTTACATTAAATGTATTGTTACAAGCCCCTTTTGGTCTAGTATTACCAGTTGCTTGATAAGTAGGTATTCCATCCCCATTACCGTCACTTTTAGCAAGTGTCACGCAATTTCCGCTTGTTTGATCTGCTAAATACAAAAGTGCCAACATAACAACATCGTCATCATCGTCGTCACTTTTACATGCCGTTAAAGCAACCGTAAGAGCTGCTACAGCGGCAATTTTCATTATGTTTCTTCTCATAAAGAAAGAACCTCTTGTGATTTTTAAGTGATTATGAAATCACTTTCTGGTCTATAATATTCCTTAAGTGTAGAAATTAGGTCAAATACTATACAGAAAAGTGAATCTTTTTAGGCCATAGTTTTTATAAAAAATATCTATATCTTATGTCTCATTCCTCTATATTTTTTATTCAAAATATAATTTGAGAATACTTTATAAGATTATTAATTTCTATGGCAAATTTTAAGACTCGCTCCCTTTCGTAAGTGCCTCAATAGGTATCAAGAAATTACGACTGAGTCGGATATTTTATAGAATATTCCTTTCAATTTATTGACTTAAATTGAGAAGCTCGGTTTACAATCTGGCCTTCCAATATAGGGACAAGAAGTCCAAATTTTTATCGAGGTAGGCATATTTAAGGTGAATTCGATATAACAAAAGTAATTATTCTATGTGCTCATTGAGCGGCAATAGAAGCAAGACGTTGAGCTTAGGAAACAAAATTGAATTTAAATTCCGAAGGAATTGAAACATTATACTTCAATCCAATAGAACAGCATTGAGTTTGAGAAACTCTATAAAACGCTCTTATGAAGGTGTTTCTGATCGCACGATGATCGCCAAGATTTTCTTACGCGAATTTGCTCTATTTAACGTGAGTTTGGTGAAAAAAAGTTTCATCGTAACAGGATTTGTGAGAGTTCCCACAAATTTTGTCACCTTGCAAATTTTTAAATACATGTTTTGTAATTTAGTTCGCCCGTATTAGTTTCTTACATTTTTCAAAATTGAACCATAAAACTCGAATTTTGTGGAGTTCCCACATTTTATTTTTTGCGAATAATTACTAAAGAATTATATATTAACGTGAGTTTGACTCATGATTCATTTTTTGAAAAAGCTGAGATTTAAACTTTATAAGATCGATTCGTTTTAATGAAAAAACGGAAGAAGATTAATTTTTCAACAACTTTATTGAACTCGCGTTAATTCACTGATTTTGAACAAATCTTTTGGTATGAACGTGAATTCAGTATAACGCGAAAGGGATCGATACATTCAAAACTCAGCAGAATGCCTTCCTTAACTCAATGTATCGCTATGGATCGTTCGACAGGTCGCGTTTGAACTCAAGCAAAACGCTCTCTACCATAACCAACCCACACAAGTATTTGGATCTCAATATAAATCTGTCGGAATTACTACAAATCCTCTGTAAAACTTACACCTGCAACGCGATCCATAGAGAGCGTTGCATGAGTTTTTCAACGCGATCCATAGAGAGCGTTGCATGAGTTTTTCAACGCGATCCATAGAGAGTGTTGCATGAGTTTTTCAACGCGATCCATAGAGAGTGTTGCATGAGTTTTTCAACGCGATCCATAGAGAGTGTTGCATGAGTTTTTCAACGCGATCCATAGAGAGTGTTGCATGAGTTTTTCAACGCGATCCATAGAGAGTGTTGCATGGGTTCTCCCTAATTTAACGTGAGTGCATGTAAGAAAGTATTTAAATAAAAAGCAGGACCACGTTTTCAGTTCCTATCAATCAATAGAAATCGAGTATATTCTAATTATCTAAAATATATTTTAAAGGGGAAAAATCCTCCCGAATACCAATCCTTAGAGAGGCATTCGTTGAGTTTTTCGAATGGCCCGATTAAGTGGGAAGAGGAAATGCTTGGGGGATTTTCTCTATCAGAAAAACATACTTTTTGCAAGTAACAAACCTCATCCTTGTCGGAACACTTAGCGTCCTGAATCCTTCTGATTCTAAAATCCTATTCAACTTGTGGGTTGGTTATGGCTCTCTACGGATCACGTTTTCTAAATTGAAACTAAAGATAATTGTTATATAATGTTTCCTGTATGCGACTTATTGACCAGAGCTAAAAAATCCGGTTCGGCTGCCTATGGCAAACCGGATTCGTCCCGGTTTTCTTAAGTCCTACTCACGTTAATTAGGAACGGGAACTTTTATAAAAATAGATTTTTAATTTTCTAGGCAAATGCAAGCGGTGATCTTATGTAAAAATTTCATTGAACGACAACGGCTATTTTGAATTTTATAAAAATTTCTTTAAACTTTTCGTTTAACAAAACGAAAACAATCCGTTGTATGATCCATTATCATTCCTGTCGCTTGCATAAACGCATAACAGATTGTGGGACCTACAAATTTAAATCCTCTTTTTTTAAGAGCCTTGCTCATTGCGTCGGATTCGAGGCTTTTGTTCGGTATATCCTTGGTCGTTTTCCAGGAATTATAAATCGTTTTATGATTTACAAAATCCCATATAAATCGATCAAAGGTTCCATACTCTTTTTGAATATTCAAAAATTCTTGTGCATTTTTTATAACGGATCTGATTTTTAACTCATTACGTACAATCCCTTGATCTTTTAAAAGAGACTGAATTTTCTTTTCTTTATAAGCTGCCACTTGAACAACATCAAAATCGTCAAAAGCCCTTCTGAAATTTTCCCTTTTTTTTAAAATCGTAATCCAAGAAAGTCCAGCCTGCGCTCCCTCCAATACCAAAAATTCAAATAAGAGTCGATCATCATGTACAGGGACTCCCCATTCTTGATCGTGATATTTCACGTAATCCGGATCTTCAGTAACCCAAGCGCAACGTTTCAATTTTTTTTCTCTTTTCATCTTGATTCAAAATTTCTCAGAACTATAATATAATAAAGTATCTAGAATCTATCTCAAAAAATACTTTATCTTTGTTTAAAATACCGGTTATTTTTACTACTCGGACACATGAAAATCGTACCAAGTTATTAACGGCCGAATTTGTGAAAAATAGCGGCACTTAAAAAATACCGCAAATTCGGGATTTACGACATTTTAGATCAGGACCAAAACATTCAAATTTTTGAAACAATCTAACCCAAGTATTTCTATTTATGCGTCCGAGTAGTAAAATGTGGGATCTCACACAAAAAAACAAAGGTTTCAAGTTAGATATAATTTTTGCGTCTTTCTAAAATTGCCCATTCATTTTCTGATAGTATTCTCATACGCTCGAGTAATAAAACGGCTTCTATTGTTTTGCGCTGAACAGGAGTTTTATAATAAAAATTTATAATATTCGATTTTATAAAGATCTGTAAGAAGCTAAATTTTTAAAATCTAATCTATGAATAGAAAATAAAATCAGAGTTGTTAAAAAATCAATTGTTTCCGTTACATTGAAATGGAAACAATTTTGCTAATCTCCACTATGGAATTTTTCAACAACTCTATTGTAATATCTCTTGAAAAAATCCCCAAAAACCTTTTCGGTGCGTTTACTTTCAAAGTTCCATTTACACAAATATAATTCTGCTCGGTCATCACCATCGCGCTACGTGATCTTCGGCCCAACCTTGACCGTTTGCAATTTTATATTCGTTTTTTCCGAGTCTAATTACACCTTCAAATTTTCCGATCATCTGATGCACAGAAGATGCAAAAATTCCAACATTTGTTGAAGCTTTTCTATGAAATTCCGGCAGAAACCTTAAATCTATCGCTTGAGAATCTTTTGTATAAAGACGCCAAGGTTTCATCCAGTTTTCACGATCCATTTCAAAAATCGCATCAGAAGGAATTTTATAAATTCTACCGTTGATTAAAATGGCATTTTCAGTTGTACCAGTTCCGTCCGTCCATCCAGCTCCTAAATTGATCCCGATCGTATATCCTGCGTTATGCGATACCATAGAAGCCCAATTCCATTTTGTGGAATAAGGCCATACTCCCCTTCCGTAATCCATACAAGCAAAAGAAGATTTAGGCTCGAACTTATATTCCATTGCTCCGTAACGAACAAATCCACGAGCTCCGACTCCGAATAACTTTTCGGTAAACTGAAATTTTCTTTTAGACCAAGGTACAACTACGTTTAAGGTTTCCCAAGTTTCGGAAACAGGAACCTCTATCTCAGCTTGAATCGGAATTTTATTTTTAAGAGAAAAATTGACCGAAAGACGATAACCTTCCTCTTCTCTGAAAAATTGAAGACGAGCATTTTTTCCTATATAAGTCGCGTTACTTACTACAAGTTGACCTAAGTTGACTCCAGAGCCGAAAGGAGTTAGAACGGTTCCTTCCTCAAAGTTCCCCGTTTTTCGATCGAGCCAATATACAAAAATAACTCCCGCATAATCCACGTTAGATATTGTAAAGGATACTAGAAAATTCTCATCATAGATACACCAGTAATTCCATTTTTTCTTTCTCAAGTATTTCCCACTTAAGTTACATCGATGGATTGGTTTTTTAGACCAACCTACGGCGTTCAAATTGAGATTTCCGGATTTATCGCAAAGGTTCGTTTCTTGTCTTATTTCAGTCTCTAAGTTCATCTTAAGAACACTTTTTGTAAGTTATCTGCACGGACCCAAAAAGTCGACTTCTTTCTTCCACATTTGTTATCTAACTTCGGATAGGTCAAAACACCCTATCCTTTCGAGAACTTCTTTTCGTAAGAATCTCCGATCTTTTTAGTCGAAGAAAGTATCTAACGTGAGTTCGTTGAGTCTCCGCGGTAAAATTCAGTACCGCGTGAGCGCGACAGGGATCGATGAATGAACTAAAGCACAACGCTTTCCTGAACTCAGCGTCTCGCTTCTACGGTCGCTCGACAGGTCGCGTTGTGAATCAAGTTATTGGTATTTTAGAAAAATATAATATAGATTTGTTGTATTCAGACTTACTTTTGCAATACGTTAGCGGGAGTCGCCCAAAGCAGAACTTAATTTATTTAGAATAGGAGTTATATTTTGGTTCGCGTCTATCTTTTTCTTTTTATATTCATTCAAGCTTGTTCGCCTATCGGAGAATTACTGAATTTAAACGAGTCGAATTCGAAATCATTCGATCCATTGTGGATCGCAGGTCTACTTCAAAGTAACAACCTCTCGACTTCTCCTAATGACTCGGATACTTCGAAAGAAGACATCGTAAATAAAAATTTCGTTCCGGAAGATGCGGACATTCCGGAATGGACTTTATTAGTTGGAGCGCCTAACGCAAGTATTACAGATTCAGCGCTTGCAATTGATAGAAATGGATTTATCTACATTGCTGGAAGTACCAATGCCAGTATTTACAGAGAAAATCTGATTGGAACCAAAGATATAATTCTTGCAAAATTTAATTCTCGAAAACAAACAATCTGGACAAAACAAATCGGAGTTCCAGGTGTACAATTAGATGTCGCCGATGTTGAAGTAGACCGAAGAGGAAACATTTACGTAGTAGGCCAAACATCTGGTAATTTTGCAGGACGACTTACAGGCCAGAGAGACCTATTCGTGATTAATTCAATACGAACGGAAATGAAATCTGGAGAAAACAAAGAGGATTCAGAAATCAGCTTTTTACTCCTGAAAAAGCCTTCATAGATCGATTCGGAACTTCCCACATTGTCGGTAGCTTCTCATCAGAACGGATTGCAGGACCAGCAACTGGGTTTCTATTTAAAATAGACAGTCAAGGAAATTGGCGTAGAGACTTAAATATTTCAATTCCAAATGCATCTGTCTATGCACAAAGTGTCACCGTTGCAGAAAACACGGAAGATATATTTATAACCGGCACTACAAATGCAAACTTACAAACCAATACAGTTCCTAGTATAGGTAATTACGATCTTTTTATTCTTAAATACGATAGAAGTGGAAGAAGACAACTCTTTACACGACTCGGCCTGGCCTTGAGTGACTCTGAAGGCAACTCTATCGCTGTGGATTCCTTTGGAAACGTTTTTGTAGGTGGAATGAGTAACGCAAATTTTGAACCAGTAGGCGATGTTGTTGAAAGTCGTCGTGGAATTTTAGTAAAATATAATTCTCTTGGTGTTAGACAATGGATTCGATACTTAGGCCCGGCCGAAGATCATAGAACCACTTCCGTCACCGCAATCACTATAGACCCGGAAGGAAATATTTTTACAACCGGCAAAAGCAATCATATGGTAGATGGGAGACAGAACGGGATCGGGATGGATTTACTTCTAACCAAACATGATTCGTTAGGAAATGAGGTATGGATCCGACAAATTGGAATCGATGGAGCAACGATCATAGGAAATGAAATTGAACAAGATCAACAAGGAAATCTTTATTGTACAGGATCTACCGAAATCTCAATCAACGAGGTTGCTACTCAAGGAGATATTGATTTATTCCTTCTAAAACTTAGATAGCGCAACCAAAACAATAACTTACAATTGAACTTGTGATGAATTTAACTACTCTGTGGGCCACTCGATTACATGAGTAGCCCTTCGATTAAAGTTTCTTGGTTCTGTTGTTCCTTATGGAAAATTCTTTCGCAAGGCTTCCTTTGAAATATTTCCATCCCAATCCGTTTGAATGAGAAGAGCATCTATATATTGAGCCGGTTTTTTCTTCGTATAAGAAAGAATTACATAACCCTTGTCGTTTTTTAAAATCTTATTCGCCATATAAAGCCTTTGAGAATGTTTTTTTTCCCAGACTTTTTTTCCGTTGGAATCGAACTTAACTAAAACCATAGGCCCTTCTCCATCAGAAAGAACTCCGAAAAAACCCTGATCCGGGGATTCTATAATAGGTCCCATAAAATTATGACCACCTAATCTTTGTTTGGTTTCCCAGATCGTTTCACCTTTTGGAGAAAATTTCAAAAGCCAAACCGCTTGTTGATTTGATCCAGATACTCCTCCAGATAAAAGTAAATTTCCATCGGAAAGTTTGAGAATAGAAACTGCAAAATCCTCTATATTAGGACTTCCGAATCTTTTTTTCCAAAGCTGTTTTCCATCCGAATCATATCGATGTAAAACCAAATCTCTTTGAGATTCTCTACCAGATACGTTATCCGTGCTTACCGCAAAAATGATTCCTTCTTCATAAGAAATGTTTGCGCTAGAAGCATATTCTAAATCCGGAATGTGTTTTGAGTTCTTAACGGAACCATCCTTACCCAAAAGAGTATAAAAAAATCCTGTCTTTATTCCGTTTACTACGGTAGTAGTATTTCCTCGTTGTTCCGTCGATTCCGTTCTGTAAGAAACTGAAACAAGCGCCCTGAATTTTTCATTGGAAAGTTCTTGGAGATGAAATATATGTGGATCTTCAAATCCACAAACGTCATCACAAATTTCTTTCGCCTCTATAATTTTATCAGAAATCAAACTTCCTTGTCCGTCGTATTTAGAAAATACAATCTTTCGATTGTAAGTTCCACTTCCGATAGAACCTGCGGTAACAAAACCTCCGTCTTGAATCGCTATAAGATTTTCTCCTCGCACGCTATCGTGACTATGAACACTGACTGTATAACCTCCCATGTCTACGGGTATACTCGTAAAAAGATATTTCCACCAAACTGGATTCCCAAATGTATCAATCTTTGCGGACCAAGCAGCACTATATTTTTTTTGTTCTATCTTAAGATTTGTATCTTGCCTGGAACAATCGTTAGAAGAGCCTACAACAATGTAAGTTCCATCTTTTAAAGAAACCAATCCAGATGGAAGTTCCTCCGGACATTCGTTGGGTTTTAATCCATTGTATTGTTCACCACCGAAAATGGTCTGCCAAATAGAATTGTTTTGTGCAAAGGCAGAAGTTGCACAAATCAGAAAAATAAAAAAAACAAATATTCGTTTCATCGTATGGTCCTTGTGAAATGGAATGTATCAAAGAGATTTTAAAATTGTAAAGAATTTATTTTTTAAACTTGAAACAGAACTTCGCATTCGGTTGATTACAAAATAACTCACTTACAAATCATACAAAACAATAATCTATATAAAAACGAATCCGGATTCATTCAGGGAAAAAATTCAAATATTCCTCTTACAAAAAATGCGTCTAAAAAATTTAAAACAATCAACTCATTACAATTTTGATTCGAACTTTATTTCTTTGAGACTTAAGAATAATTATTAAATTCGTATTTTAGAATATTCAAAAAAACTTACTCTTATTTCAAAAAATTCTTAACTGATAAATTAAGAATTCGCTGCAAAATTATAGTTTTTTTAAGTTCCGATCTTTTTAGGATTTTATAGAAGTTTAAGGGAAAGTTTTAACACAATTGATAAAAAATATACGTTTCAACTTAAACCGAGGATTTTTTTATATTCAATCAAAAAGGATCTGCTTAAAAACAGATCCTTTTGTGTTCTATTTTATCTGCCGTATTTTGCTAAAATCTGTGCTTCGCCAATTTTAAGTTGATTGATATAAAATCCGATCAAAGCTCCAGAAGAATTTTGATCCGCCGGAATTTTATCCTTGAGAGCATACACCGTAAAATAATAACGATGCGGCTTATGACCTTTCGGAGGACAAGGACCACCGTAACCAGATGTTCCAAAATCGGTTCTACTTTGAATCGCGTCTTTAGGAAGCAGATTTTTTTCTAAATTTCCGGCGTTAGCTGGAATCGAAGTAGTAGTAGACGGAAGATTAAAAACCACCCAGTGCCACCATCCACTTCCAGTCGGAGCGTCAGGATCATACACGGTTAACGCAATACTTTTAGTATCTTTCGGAAGGCCCGTCCAAGATAGAGAAGGAGAAACGTTGTTTCCGGAACACCCAAAGCCGTTAAACACTTGTTCGTTGGCGATTAATTTAACCGATGTCAACTCAGGACTTTTCAACTGAAACGGTTCCGCTTGAAGCCAGCTAACGCCGAACAAAAAAACAAATATAAACCATTTGATTTTCATAAAATCAAAATCCTCCTAGATAAACTTTAAATTAGGAATCAAGTAAAACTATGCAAGACGGATTTGGAAATTTTTGAAAAATCAAATGAAAATTTTTAGCTATTTAAGAAATTGAGAAATCTTGAATATACAAAAAAATATTCTTTCTTTTTAAGTTTTTGGCAGACTTCTAAACTAAAACATCCGAAAAAATTTTCCCCCAAGGGTTCGCATTTTCAATCGATTTTAATTGACATAAATTACTTTTTCGTTTTGTTAAATCATTTTATGAATCCACCATCGATCTTATAAAAATAATTAAGAAATTCATAAAACACTAATTTTTTATATTTTTATTATTCAAAATTATATAATAACAGATTAGTTAATATTTCGCTCCAACAGAGTTTTTAGATAAAACTAAAAATATTCAATTCTATAACATTACTCACACTACAGAATAAAATACCTAATCCAATAGTTTACGTTTTAATCATAGAGTTGTTGAAAAATAAATTCTCCATCTGTTTCTATTTCATGGAAACGAGCAATTGAAGTGGTTTTGTTAGTTGAACTATGGAATTTTTCAAAAACTCTAATATAGATCTGTCGGAATTACGACAAATCCTCTGTAAAAAGATCGGCCCCGCCCGCGTTTTGGGTGGTGGTGGGAAAATTTGAAAGATTTTTCTCTATCAGAAAAACATACTTTTTGCAAGTAAAAAGCCTCATTCTTGTCGGAACACTTGCATAATGTGCGTTTTTGATCCCACAACGCGACCCTTAGGAAAGCGTTGTGCTGAGTTTCAAACGCGACCTGTCGAACGACCCATGGGGAACGAGAGACGGCTTTAGTTTGAGAGAGCATTTTTCTGAATTCCTCTACGCTTCAATCGCTTTCGTATTGGATTCTATCGAACAACGGCACTTGTGATGAACATTAAGTATTCAATTTTATAGGATCAGTATTTTTATAGAATAACTGTCCCAAAACTTTGAGGGTATAAACGATAGTTTTTAAGAAATTTCTAATACAATTCTGAAGTTCCTGCAAAAAACCGTCTCATCCGGACAATTTTCTAATAATCTCCATCATCAATCTTTCAGTTTTGAGATAGGCTCAAAATAAATTTTTAATTTCTCCGGCAATCTTAGAACAAAAGTTTCATGCAGAAATTTGATTTTACTACGAAAATTTAACAAAAACGAACGATGAATTTTTTGCGAAAATAAAGCTTTATAAAGCGCTGTTATTTTGAAATTTATAACTTCTTTGAAGAAAACTTTTCTCAGAGTTATAAAATAGAAATACCTAAAAGACTGTCTTAAAACTGGGATTTATCTCAAAATTTATGGTACTTATTTTATGTAGGTCGTAGAATAAACTCATAGTATCATTTTCGTGCGTTCTTTGTAGTAAGATCATTTTTTTGGATTTTATAAAAGTTTTTAAAAAGAAAAACTAAATTAGAATCCATCTTAAATTGAAAAATAATAATTCTAATAATTCAATTTCTGCTTTAAACCGTTATTTTAACGAAATTCATTCAATTAAAAAAATTTTGTCTTATTCAATCCAACAAAACTTTTCAGAAAATTAAACCTAATTTGATCATTTACGATTCTGATTCTCATTTTATAAAAAACATAGTTTTGAATAGAGTTATGAATAATTGTAAACAGATATTCATCAAACTTGTTTCAAATTAGACAATTAAAAGACAACATATCGTTTTATTCTAATAAAAGAACGATTTATCGTTATTCTATCTTAAGAGAAAATTAAAAACCATCTTTCTTTTTTTAATTTGTTTTGAGGTATTAAAGCGAATTCTTAAATATTCATTCGAAAAATTTTTCATTCAGATTACTTGTCGAAATAATTCTAAATAAAATTTTGTCCAAACTAAAACAAGGTTTCAAGAGAAGTTTATCTGATTCAAATTTCCTTATTTTTGAATATGTAAATTAGAAACTATTTCAAAAGTACTTTATATTTATTTAAAATAGTATTTAGAAATTTTTGAAATAAATTTTAGTTTGCCCCTTGCACAATGGCACAAACGTTTGTGCGTAACCTGAACGATCGGAGAAATGATATGAAAATAATAAAATTTTTAAGAATTGCATTTCCGATCCTTATTACGTTACCCGCATTTTCTGAAACTATTCCTTGGAACGAAAATCAAATTCGTCTTGGAATTTACTCTCAAATTTTAGAAGATCCAGATTCCAGTCTGACGATTGAATCCGTTCAAAACAAAGAATTTCAACAATCCAAACAAATAAATCCTTCTTTCGGGTTTACGAAATCCGCTTATTGGTTGAAGTTTTCGTTTCATAATCCGGAAGAAACTTTTAAAGAAAAACTTTTAGAAGTTACGTTTCCATTGATCGACGAAGTAATTCTATATTCTCCCGAAAATGGAACATATGAACAAACTATCGTAGGAATAGAAAAACCTTTTAAGGACAGGCCTATCGAAAGTCATACCTTTGTGTTTCCAATTCATGCTCCTCCAGGTGTATCCACTTTTTATCTTCGATTTAAAAACGAAGACAGTATGCAAATGCCTCTGATTCTTTGGGAGCCTGACGCGTTCTATAAGAATATTAGAGATATTCAATATATTAATGGACTCTATTTCGGAATTCTGATCGCTATGGCTGTGTATAACTTGTTCCTCTTATTTACGGTAAGGGACAAAAGTTATTTCTTTTACGTTTTTTATATTCTCTGTTTCGCTATTTTTTTAATGTCTCAATACGGATTTGCCTACGAATATCTTTGGCCAGAATTTTCCTGGGGAGCCAGACGAATGAATCCATTCTTGGCCGGTCTTTTGGAATTTAGTATTCTGCTTTTTACAAAAGACTTTTTGGATACAAAGAACACGTTTCCCACCCTGCACAAATACAATCGTGTTTTAATCGTTCTTTGTGCAATGGCTTCGTTCTCTTCTTTTTTTGTGAACTTAACTCAAGGAGCGTTGCAGGTCGCGATCTTAGGTCTTTTAACCGCGATTTCCATATTGGTTTCGGGAATAAAAACGTTGATGTCAGGTTTTCGTCCTGCTCGTTATTTTATGATCGCATTCTCGGTCTTACTTTTAGGAGGAGCGTTCTACGCATTAAAAACCATAGGAGCCATTCCGGTTTCTTTTGTTACGGAATACAGTATGCAAATCGGTTCCGGTTTGGAAGTAACCTTACTTTCTTTAGGACTTGGAGACAGAATCTCTCTTTTGATTAAAGAAAAACAAGCCAGACTGAACGAATCCTTTGCAAGATTTGTTCCTTCTAAACTCATCCATCTTTTGGGAAAAAACGAAGTGATCCAAGTTGCGCTCGGTGATCAGATCCAAAAAGAAATGACCGTTTTATTTTCCGATATTCGTTCTTTTACCGAACTTTCTGAAAGTATGAATCCACAAGAAAATTTTAATTTTCTAAACTCTTATTTAGAAAGAATGACACCGGCAGTCGAAAAACATTCCGGAACCATCGATAAATTTATCGGCGACGCGATTATGGCGCTTTTTGAAACAAACGCGGAAGACGGTTTGATGGCTGCTATCGAAATGCATCGTCAATTGAAACTATACAACGCGGATCGAGATCGCCACGGTTATAAGCCGATCGAAACAGGTATCGCCCTTCATAAGGGACCTGTTATGTTGGGTACGATCGGTTCTAAAAACCGAATGGAGGTAACTGTAATTTCGGATACGGTGAACACGGCCTCCCGCATAGAAGGTCTTACTAAAAATTACGGAGCAAAAATACTCTTGAGTGAAACTGCGTTTTCTTCCTTAAAAGATCCTTCCCAATTTCTATATCGTTATCTAGGTAGAACATTTGTAAGAGGGAGAAAAGAAGATCTTTCTATATTAGAATTTTGTGATACAGAAAGCGACGAGGCGGAACAATTCTTTAAAACAAAAAGTAAATTTGAAAGAGGAGTTTTCCATTTTTTTGAAGAAGAATATACTTTTGCATTCAATCATTTTAGGGACGTCTTATCGGAATATCCTACTGATTCTGCATCTGCTTGGTATTTGCAAGCTTGTAGAACTTCTCTCAAAAGCGAATAAATTATATCTACTCATAACTATATAATAAAATACTCAATATTCTACATTACTTAGAACTGTACAACAAAACATCCAATCGTTTACGTTTCAACCCTATAAATTCTGCGTATTAAAGTTTGGACGAATCCGGCTTTGCCGGACCGGGCTCTTTAGCTCCGGTCAAGTTATTGTATATAGGAAATATTATATAACAATCTTCTTTAGTTTCAATATAGAACGCGATCCATAGAGAGCGTTTTACTGAGTTCAGGGAGTGATACGGCTTGAGTTTGAGAGAGCCATAACCAACCCCACAAGTATTTGAATCTCAATATAAATCTGTCGGAATTACGGCAAAATCCTCTGTAAAAAAGATCGGCCCCGCCCGCGTTTTGGGTGGTGGAGGAGAGGTGGTGGGAAAATTTGAAAGATTTTTCTCTATCAGAAAAACATACTTTTTGCAAGTAAAAAACCTCATTCTTGTCGGAGCACTTGAAAAATGTGCGTTTTTTATCCCACAACGCGATCCGTAGAGAGCGTTGTGTTGAGTTCAAACGCGATCTATCGAACGACGGCACTCATGATGAACAATTTAGGTACTGATTTGATAGAGATAAGTAGTTTCACAAAAATTGTGGGAACTACTACATTTTTTAACTACAGAGATACATTCTTAATTACTTGAAACTTTTTCTACGGATTGAGTTTCCGAAGAATTCATAATTCCATAAAATAAAATTCCGTGAATTTCTCCCTGTAATTGCATCATCGAATAAGGAGAATTTAAAAGAAGCTCTGGAGTTGCAGTCATTTCGATCGCTGAATTCAAAAGCGCCGCAAAAATCGTAGGATCCAAATCCTTACGAATTTCCCCTTTTTCAATCCCTTGTTTAACAAGAGCTTGAACCGATTTAGCAACGGATTCCATTCTCACTTCTTTAATATAAGCGTAGTGGTCCGGAGCCTGATCCCTAATTTCTAAAATGAACTCATTCGCTCCAGTGGGAAACTGACTGATTTTAAATTCATTGATGGCCTGGATTTTTTCATGCACCGATAAAGAATCATCTTCACTGATCTTCTCTAAAGTAGAGCTCATTAAATTATGTTTATGGGAAAGAATCTCAAACAGAAGATGATTTTTGTTTTCGAAATGTTTATATAAAGTTTTACGTGAAATTTTCAGAACTCTTGCAATTTCCTCCATTTTAGTTTTTGCATATCCGTATTTTAGAAAAAGCTCAAGTGCTTTATCCATAATACGATGTTTTACTTCATCCTGATCCATCACTTTCATTTTCACTCACTCGCGCCATTTATGAAACTCTTTTTTTAAATTCGACAAAAATTCAAAATCAATTAAATCATAAACGGCGAGAGTAAATTCTAATTCTTATTCATTACTTATGAACTACTTACGCATCAGGATTCGGTGAATTTCGTCTTACCATCTGATTGAGTTTTTCTATATAAGAAAATGCTGCAGGAACCACTACTAAAGTGAGAACCGTAGAAGAAATCAATCCGCCAATGATCGCAACACCCATACTCGTTCGTTGACGAGAAGCTTCGTTCAAGCCGATTGCAATCGGCAACATTCCCGCGATAAGAGCAAAAGAAGTCATCAAAATCGGTCTCAATCTTTCTCTTCCCGCTTCGATAATCGCTTCTTTCATTTCTTTACCTTGTGACAACAATTGATTGGTAAAGTCCACAAGAAGAATCGAGTTCTTGGTAGCGACACCGATCAACATGATCAACCCAATCATGGAAAAAATATCCAAGGATTTTTGAGTAATAAAAAGAGCGATAAAAGCTCCACAAAGCGCAAGAGGTAACACGAGCATAATCGCAATCGGCGTAATAAAACTTTCATAAAGAGAAGCAAGAACCATGTAGATAAATAAGATCCCAAGTCCCATTGCAATCGCCATAGAAACTCCCATCTCTTTAAAACTTTCCGCTTGTCCGGAATATCCGATCTTCACACCCGAAGGAAGAGGAATTTCAGTCTGACTGATCTTTGCAACTTCTTCCATAGCCCCACCCATTCCAGGACCTTTAGGATTTACGTCCGCATAAATTTCCACGGCCTTATTTCGATTGAGACGATTGATCGTTGCAAGACCGGTGGATTCTTCCGCTTTTGCTACGTTTTGAATCGGAATCAGTCTGTTGTTAAAATTAGGCACAAAGGAACTATAAAAATTTTCCTTTAAATCTCTTTGAGAATCTTTCAGTCGAACACGAATATCATACTCAACTCCATTTTCTCTATAAACCGCAGGTGTGGTTCCTTCTACAAGAGTTCTCAACTCAGACCCTATGATCGTTCCAGGAACTCCTAAAAGTACTTCCTTTTCCCGATCCGGAACCACTCTAAACTCAGGGGCTCCCGTTCTATAACTTGTATCTACGTCTAAAAGTGCCGGAGATTTTTGAAGACGTTCGAACAACTTCTTAGCATAGTCTTCAACAACTTCTCTCTTTTGACCGCTGACCGTTAGAGTAAAAGGTCTTTGTCCTCCTCCCACATTGTCTACGTCCTTTACGATCGGATTGGCGAAAGAAAATTCTGTCAGTTCCTTACGAAGAAACGCTTTGAACTGAGTTGTGTTCATCTTCCTATCTTTAGAAGGAACCATTTCTACGAACATATTAGTGCTACGGTTCGTGTTAAACATAGAAACAATTTTGATTTCCTTATAAGAACGAATCTTTTGATCTACTTGTAGAGCAATCTGAGACATTTTTTCCAAGGACGTTCCTGGCGGCATATCCAAGGTCACAGTAAATTTACCCTCGTCCTGAGCCGGAAGGAACGTCTTAGGAATAAACTTAGTCAAAACCAAACTGACTACGAAAATTAAAACCGCTCCGGAAAGTATAAAAAAAGGCCTTTTTAAAGTGAACTTCAGAACGGAAGCGTATTTTTCTTCCAACCAAGATTGAAAAACATTAAAAATACTTAATATAGAATCTAGGCCTACCTCTAACTTTCCTAAAACAAACACGATAGGAGAAAATACGGTGGATAAAATTCCTTTGGAGGTCTTATTCTGAGAACGGATTTTAGAATAAGCGATCTCTTCCAACGTCGTAGCACCTTTTGTTTTTCCTTTTACTGCTTTGGTTGTAATTTCGGGAATCGATTCAGAAGAAGAATTGTGCGCGTGATTTCCTACCTTTCCACCGAAATACGCCGACAACATAGGAGCAATCGTAAGCGCGTCATAAAGAGAAATAAGAAGAGCAAAACATACTGTCAGTCCAAACTCTCTTAGAAACTGTCCTACAATTCCACTGATAAATGCGATCGGCATAAAAACTGCAATCACTGTCATTGTAGTAGCGATCACCGCAAGTGTTACTTCTTTGGTGCCTTCGATAGAAGCTTCTCTCGCAGTTTTTCCCATTTCTCTGTGTCTGAAAATATTTTCTCGAACTACAATCGCATCGTCGATCAGAAGTCCAACCGCAAGACTGAGAGCTAAAAGAGTCATCACGTTTACGGTAAAACCAGCAATCGCCATAAGTATAAACGCACCCAACAAAGAGTTTGGAAGTGCAAGTCCAGTAATCAAAGTCGAACGAACACTTCCTAAGAATAACAACACTACAATGATCGTAAGTATGATTCCGATGATAATCGTTTCTTTTACGTCATAGATATTGTTGTCGATCGTTATGGAAGAATCATTGGTAGACGTCAACTCTGGCGAACCGTTACGTTTCAAAAGATCTTGATTGATTTCTAGAACTTTCTTTTTTACAGATTGTGCAACCGCAACCGTATTAGATCCGGACTGTTTATATACCATTAGAAAAACGGCTTTTCTACCGTTTAGATAAGCACGGGAGGTTTCGTCTTCAACTGTATCCTTGACTTCTCCTAATTGTCCGATTTTAATAGGAACTTCATTTCCAAAAAGAGAGATGGGAGTGTCTCTGATTTCTTCGGGAGATTGGAATTCGTTGATCGTTCTATATACAAGCTCCTTATCGGTCTTACTAACTTTTCCGGCGGGAATGTTCATACCTCCCGAAGCAAGTCGATTGGACACGACCGAAGCTGGAATCATATGTTCTTTGAGTTTGTTCCGATCTAGTTCTACGTGAATTTCTCTTTTACGTCCTCCGTAGATGGTTACGTTTCCTACGTCTTTGGTGGAAAGAAGAATCTGCTTCACTTCTTCATTGGCAATATCATAGAGTTCCGCATCCGGTAATTCGGCTCTCAGTGCAACGATTACGATTGGTTGATCCGCTGGATCGATTCTTCGGATGACTGGTTCTTTTGCGTCATTTGGTAATTTCGGTTTAACACTAGATACTTTATCCCGAACTTGTTGTTCTGCATATTTTACATCAGTTTCCAGAGTAAATTCTACAATAACGGTCCCCACTCCTTCGTTACAGACCGCTCTAACTCTTTTCACTCCTGAAATCGTAGATAGTTCGTCTTCAACCGGTTTTGCAATTAGTGTTTCGATTTCGTTAGGAGCTGCACCTGGATAAGGCACAGTTACGGTCACGACCGGAATCGTTACATTGGGAAATAAATCTACCCCCAACTTGCTCAAAGAAAGGTATCCCGCGACCAGGATGAGTAAGACCGTACAAGTGACGAAAATCGGTCTTTGAATCGAAAGCGAAGCCAAGCTCATTTTGTG